>DAIPYB010000136.1:0-6876 GCA_036782955.1 Pseudoxanthobacter sp.
GCCATGCTCGGGGCCGCGCGTTGAGGAACAAATTGGTGCTGCCGCCCGACCGCCATCCGCAGAATCAGGCGCCCTGCTGTCGGCCTGCCCGGCGCCGGTTCCGGCTGTTCGGGTCATCATTCCCGGCCCCGCGGCACAACCTGAGTGACGTCAAACCCCAGGATTCCGCGAACGGAAATGTCCGGTCCGGATGTGATTTAGTATATAATTTCTATAGATTAAAATTCCGCAGGCCTATTGTTGAGCAATTGGGGGCACGCGGCCTGCCGCAGCCTGACGACCGTTTGAAATCTGCAATCTGATCTGGCCCACTCACAGGGATTGGACCCATGTTTCCTGCCTTCAGGCGTCACCTGACATCCGTGGTGCGCGTTGCGGCTCTTGCGCTGGCAACCACCGGCTTCATTGCCGAGGCCAATGCCGGCGCCACGCTGGATGCCATCAAACAGCGCGGCGCGATCAAGGTCGGCGTCGGCACCTCGCCGGGCTTCTTCTCGCCCGACAGCAACGGCAAGTGGCAGGGCTTCTTCGTCGATTACGGCCGTGCGCTTTCGATCACGGTGTTCGGCACGCCCGACAAGGCAGAGTTCACCGCCTCGTCGCCGCAGCAGCGCCTGCCGGCGCTTCAGGCCGGTGAGTTCGACGTGCTGCTTTCGGGCGTGACCGTCACCATTACTCGCGCCTTCAAGCTCGGGTTCGATTTCGGGCCGATCATTTTCTATGACGGTCAGGGGCTGCTGGTGAAGCGCTCGCTGGGTGTTAAATCGGCGGCCGAACTCGACGGCGCCACCATCGGCGTGCAGTCCGGCACCACCGGCGAGCTCAACATCGCCGACTATTTCCGCAAGACCGGCCACACCTACACTCCGGTGGTGTTCGAAGACAGCAAGGAGTTCCTTGCCGCCCTGGAGGCCGGCCGCGTCGATGCACTGACGCAGGATTCTACGGATCTGGCATCCCGGCGCACCCAGACGGCCAACCCCGACGACTATGTGCTGCTGCCGGAGCGCCTCTCCAAGGAGCCGCTGGCCCCCGCCATTCGCGGTGGCGACCATGAATGGCTGCAGATCGTCAACTGGACGGTCTATGCCACCATCTACGCCGAAGAGCTTGGCATCACGTCCAAGAACGTCGACGAATTCCTGAAGAGCAGCGACCCCTCGATCCAGCGCTTCCTCGGCGTCGACCCCTCGCTGGGCGAGGCCATCGGGCTCGATCCGAAGTGGGCCTACAACATCATCAAGACGCTGGGTAACTACGGCGAAATCTTCGAGCGCAATGTCGGCAAGGGCACGCCGCTCAATTTCGACCGCGGCCTCAACAATATCTGGGAAAAGGGCGGCCTGCTCTATTCCCCGCCGTTCCGCTGAGCCCTGTCAGCTCGTCTTTGCAACGCGGGGAGCGAAGTGAGCCTCTGGCAAGGAAAGACCGGCACTGAAGCCGGGCCGGGCACAGCGCCCGGTCAGGCCTCTGCCGTTTCCCGGCTGAACGCCCGCCTGGGCGGCCATGCCGGTACGCAGATCGTGCTGTTCGTGGTGCTGATCGGCATCGCCGGCTGGCTCAGCCACAACATGCGCACCAACATGGCTGCAGCCGGGCTCACGCCCGGCTTCGCCTTTCTCGGTCATGCCGCCAATTTCGGCATCGGCGAAAGCCTGATCCCCTATTCTCCGGCCGACACCTTCGCGCGTGCGATATTGGTGGGCCTGTTCAACACCCTCAGTGTTTCGGTAGCCGGCTGCATACTGGCCACGGTTCTCGGTGTGGCGCTGGGCATCGCACGGCTTTCCAGCAATCCGCTGCTGGCCGGTACGGTGCGCGGTTATATCGAACTCATCCGCAACACACCGCTGCTGTTGCAGCTTTTCGTGTGGAACGGCTTTCTCCACGCCCTGCCGGCCGCCCGGCAGGCGCTGATACCATTGCCGGGCGTGCTGCTGTCGAACAGGGGCATCTTCCTGCCTGCACTACGGTTTTCATCTCCGGTCGTGCTTGCGGTGGTGTTGGCGGGCGCAGCACTGGCCATTGCCCTTGCGGTGGCGCTGTTGCGTCTGCCGCCCGCCCGGGTGCGCGCAAGGACGGCCGCACGCGCGGGCCTCGCGGGGCTGGTCGTCGCCGGTGCACTGGCGCTGATCCTGCTGCCCGGCATCGCCTTCATCGACCTGCCGGCCCTCAAGGGCTTCAACGTCCGGGGCGGGCTGTCACTGACGCCGGAATTCACCGCACTTCTCATCGGTCTCGTCATCAACGCCTCCGCCGGCATCGCCGAAATCGTGCGCGCGGGCATCCAGTCGGTTCCGCGCGGGCAATGGGAAGCAGGGCGGGCAATGGGCCTGTCCGGCGGGCGTATCATGCGCCTCATCGTGCTGCCGCAGGCGGTGCGCGTCATCATTCCTGTCATGACGTCGAGCTACCTGAGCCTGACCAAAAACTCCTCGCTCGCCGTCGCCATCGGCTATCCCGACGTCGTGAGCATTCTCAACACGACCGCGAACCAGACCGGGCAGGCGCTGGAAGCCATTCTCATCATGATGGGCATCTACCTGTCGATCTCGCTGTCGGTCTCCTGGGTCATGAACCGCTACAATGCCCGCCTGGCCCGGCAGGGCCGACGCACCTGAAAGGGGCTGCCATGAGCGAAATCATCCTCGCGGCACCCCCTGCCGCGGCCACGGCAACCGCAGGCTGGCTGCAACGCTGGCGCAAGGGGCTGGCAGGCTCGAAGCTGAATCTGGCGATTACCGTGTTCTATGCGGGGTTCGTATGGTTCGTGCTGTGGCCGTTCCTGCGCTGGGCGACCATTGATGCGACCTTCTCCGGCACCGCCGCGGACTGTCGGGCGCGCGGCGGCGCCTGCTGGGCCTTCGTTTCGGAAAAGGCCCGCTTTCTGTTTTTCGGCCTCTATCCGTCCGGCTTTGACGGACAGGCAGCGCTGGCCACCATCATCATAGCCGCTCTGGTGGTAGCAACCGCCGTGCCGCGCCTCTGGACACGCCATCTCGCGGTCATCTGGGTGCTGGCAATCGGCCTCGCGCTGGGGCTGATGGGCGGCAAGCTCACCGGCAATCCGGTCTCCACGCAGAACTGGGGCGGCTTTCCGCTGACGCTGCTGCTGGCAACCGTCGGCTTTGCAGGCGCATTTCCGCTGGGCGTCGCGCTGGCGCTCGGCCGCCGTTCGCGGCTGGCGCTGCTGCGCTGGGTGTCCGTCGCCTTCATCGAAACCCTGCGCGGCGTGCCGATGATCGCTGTTCTTTATGTCTCGACCCTGATCCTGCCGCTGATGCTGCCGGGCGGCAACATGATCGACAAGCTCTTACGCGCGCAGGTGGCCATCGTACTGTTCGCGGCGGCCTACATGGCGGAGATCATCCGCGCCGGCCTTCAGTCGGTCAGCGAGGGGCAGCGCGAGGGTGGCGTATCGCTGGGCCTGACGGAATGGCAGACCATGCGCCTCGTGCTGTTGCCGCAGGCGCTGAAGGTCTCCATTCCGGCGTTCGTCAATCTCGGCATCGGGCTGTTCCTGGATACCACGCTGGTGATCGTCATCGGCCTGTTCGATTTTCTCAACACCGCCCGCGTCGCGGCGACGGACCCGAACTGGCTGGGCTTCTACAACGAGGCCTTCACGGTCGCCGCCATCGTCTATTTCACGCTTTCTGCCGTCGGCTCGCGTTATTCGCTGTGGCTCGAAGCCAGACTGGCCACCTCCCACCGGCACTGACCGGCGGTAAGCAAAAAGCCCGGCTGCGGGAGGATATCCCCGGCCGGGCTTTTGTGTGGATCGCGACAGAAATCGCCGCGAGAGTTGGGTGCGCAGCGCCGCAGCTCCAAGCAAGGGCCGCGATGGCAGCGCCCGAACGGTCAGATGCCGCCGGCCGGCCGGCGGCGCCGCAGGGCGAGTGCCAGTGCACAGGCCAGCAGCAGCGCGGCTGTCCACAGCAGACCCGGCGAATAGAACCGGATATCCAGCAAGTGCCCCCGGCGGCACAACAGAGCCGCCAGACGGCACAGATCTGAACTGGTCATCAGGCACCGCGCGGCATCGGTCGGCGTGAGCGTTGCCGATACCACGAGCGGGCCGAACACCAGCGCCCACCAGCCCAGCGCAGCCGCGGCCGCAAGCCCGCCCGAAACCACCAGCAACCGCCCGGCCAGCCGTTTCCTGCCGGCCGGAAAAGGCTGTGCTCCGGTTCGTCCGGTCCGATTACGGATCTGCATTTCAGACCTCGTCGCCGATGCCAAGCGTTGCCAGCAGTTCGGTACGCAGCCGGGTCAGGTCCGCATCGCCACGCCGGCGCGGATGCGGCTTGTCGATACGCCGCTCGGCGATGATGCGGGCGGGGCGGGGCGAGAACACCACCACCCGGTCGGCCAGCAACAGTGCCTCCTCCACATCGTGGGTCACCAGCAGCGTCGTGAAGCCGCCGTCGCGCCACAGCGACAGCAGTTCGTTCTGCATGGTCAGCCGGGTGAGGGAATCCAGCTTGCCGAAAGGTTCGTCCATCAGCAGCAGGCGCGGCTCGTTGATAAGTGCGCGCGCAAGAGCCACGCGCTGCGCCATGCCGCCGGAAAGCTGATGCGGATAAGCCCCGGCGAACTCGCTGAGCCGCACGAGGCGCAGGGCCTCGTCCACCTGATGACGCCGGGTCTTCAGCAGCCCCCGCGCCTCGAGACCGGTGGCGACATTGGCCCACACCGTGCGCCAGGGGAAAAGCGTCGGATCCTGAAAGACGAGGATGCGGGCGGGATCGGGCCGGGCAATCGGCGCGCCGTCTTCCAGCAATTCCCCTTCGGACGCCGGCTCAAGACCGGCGGCAAGGCGCAGCAGCGTGGACTTGCCGCAACCCGAGGGACCGAGCAGGGCGACAAACTCGCCCGGCTCCAATGTCAGATCCACGTCGGACAACACATCCAGACGGTTACCGTCGATGGTGAAATGATGAGATACGCCCTTCACCTCAAGGCGGATCGCACCGCCGGCTGGTTCATGTGCGCGGGCAGCAGCTGCGGTTGCCATTAAAGAACCCCCTTCTGCCAGCCGAGCAGCCGGTCACGACCGATGAAGAGCAGCTTCACCAGCCCGGAGCACAGCAGTGCCATGATGACGAGAGCCGCATAGACGCTCGCGTAGCCGGAATAGGCGGTCATATACTGAATGTACCAACCCAACCCGTATTTTGCGCCCAGCATCTCTGCCACGACCAGCACGGCAAATGAATAATACAGCCCCATGAAAAGACCGACGAATACATTAGGCAGAGCCGCCGGCACCGCGATCTTCAGAACGAGAAAGCGATTGTCCGCCCCCATGGTACGGGCGACGTCGTAGAAGGCGCGGTTGACGGAGGCGACACCGGCAGCGGTGAGGATCGCCACCGGAATGCCGCTCGCCAGCGCCACGATGAACACGCTCGCCCCGAACGTCGTGGGGAAAAAGAAGAAGGTGCAGGGAATCCAAGCCGTTGCCGGCACCGGGCCGATCAGCTTCAGGATCGGCATGCCCCAGTAGGACGCGCGCGCCGACCAGCCGAGCGCCACGCCCGCCACGAAGCCCGCGCTGACCCCGGCGGCAAAGCCAAGCCCCCAAAGCCGCAGCGTATAGAGCACGCAGATGATCAGCCGCTGGAAATCGTCGATATAGACGTTCAGAAGCCCTTGCGGCGGGGAGAAAAACGGTTTCGGCAGCCAGCCGAGCTTGGCCGTGGTCAATTCCCAGAAGGCGAACCACAGCCCGAGGGCGACCAGCCACGGGCCGTAATGGACGAGGTGCCGGCCGGCGGAGCCGAGATGGTGTACTGTGAAAGAGAGCACCAGCAGCACCACTGCCAGCCCCGCCGCGAGAACGGCGAACAGCCCGGTGGAACCCCAGCGCACCACATCCGGAAAAGCAGCCGTTATCGCGGCGGTGGCTGCGAAGCCAGCGGCGGCCGCGAGCCCCTGCCACCACAGCGGCCGGCCCGCGCGCCCGCTGGCGGCCAGCCCGGTGGCCGGCACCACGTCCGAATTGCTCATGGCGTCAGCCTGCCAGAATGTTGATGGTGGACCGACGGGCAAGCTCGGCGGCGTCGGTGTCCTTCTCGATCACCCGCGTCAGCTTCAGATCCTCGATCGAAGCCTGCACCTGACTGACAAGCGCCGGGCCGATGGGGTGCTCGCCGAACACCATGCTGGACAGGTCCTGCGTCAGCTTTTCCTTGTCGAGCCCGGCGGGCTTCAGGTTGGTGGCATACCAGTCCGCGACCTCGTCGGGATGTGCCCCGGTGTATTCATGAATCTCGATGTTGGCGGCAGCCAGACGGCGCAGCGCATCAAGATTCTGCTCGAGGAAGGCACCGTTGGCGCCCAGGACGCAGCAGACGCGATCCTGATAGACGCCGGTCTGGGTATCAGCGATCTTGGTCAGGCCATGCTGCTCCTCGATGAGGAAAGCCCACGGGTCCATGTGCGCGGCAAGGTCGGCATCGCCACGGGCCACCGCCTCGCCGACGAGATCGAACGGCACCACCTTCCACGTCACATCCTGCTCGGGATCGATGCCCGCCTTGGCGAGCGTGACGGAGAACGCCACCTTCGGCGGCGCGCCGGGATCCCACGTAGCGATGGTTTTGCCCTTGACGTCGGCCAGCGTGCGAACCCCGGAAGCCGGAGACGCGAGCAGGCGCTGGCAGCCCCCATGGGAGCCGACGAACAGCTTGACGTCGAAGCCCTGCTCCAGCGGCTTCAGCCAGTCCAGCAGCAGGCCCGCGCCGACATCGGCCTTGTTGGTGGCCAGCGCCTGAATGAGGGTCTGGCCGCTGGCGCCCTGATAGAACAGTTCGACATCCAGATTGTGCTTGGCACAGAAACCCTTGGCCAGACCGAAGCCCAGCGGAGAGT
>DAIPYB010000137.1:0-6800 GCA_036782955.1 Pseudoxanthobacter sp.
TGTTGCCGCGCTCTTCCTTGACGACCTGCACCAGCAGCACCTGACGGCGCTTGATGACTTCCTGAATCTTATAGGTGCGGCGGGCGCGCTGCGGGCGGCGCTCGGGCACTTCCTCCAGTGCATCCTCGGCACCGACGGATTCGACGACTTCCTCGGCAATCTCCTCGCCGTGCTCTTCCTCGCCATGGTCGTCATGGGGGCTGGTCGGAGCAGGCGGAAAGGCCTCCGCGGAAGCCTCCGTCTCGGTGCCGGCGAACTGCGCAGCTTCGTCGGCTCCGCCTTCGCCTTCCGTCACCTCGGCAGCAACGGCATCGCCGGCCGCGGCGGTTTCGGCCTTGGCGCGCGTGCGCGCCTTCGCGGCGCGTTCGGCGCGCTGGGCCGCGCGCTCCGCGGCGCGTTCTTCCTCGGCCTCGGCCTCGGCCTCGGCGTCCAGCAACGCCTGCCGGTCGGCAAGCGGGATCTGATAATAGTCCGGGTGGATCTCGTTGAAGGCGAGGAAGCCGTGGCGGTTACCGCCATAATCGACGAAAGCGGCCTGAAGGGAGGGTTCGACCCGCGTTACCTTGGCGAGGTAGATATTGCCGCGCAGCGGCTTGCGGCTTGCGGACTCGAAATCGAATTCCTCGACGCGATTGCCGCGAACGACGACCACCCGTGTCTCCTCGGAGTGGGTGGCATCGATAAGCATCTTGTTGGCCATTGAAGACGTTCTCCACGGCTGCGGCCAACCCGCGTCGGCGAAAGGCGCCACGCAAGGGTCTCGCCGGACAAGCCGTCAGCTAGAGCAGTAAATCGGGGGGCGGGAGAAGAACGGGTTGCGGCGCGTGTCTGGCCGGAGGCAGCGCAACCTGCCGCATCGGCGCCGGCAGAAGCCGGTCCGTTCGACGCGATGCGGAAGCTGACAAACCGAACCATTGAAATGCGCACTCGAACCCGTCAGGTCGGCCCGTTCCCGGGCCGGAAATTGTTGTTGTTCCGGGTGGCTTCCGGAAAACGGCGCCCGATGAACCGGGCTGCGTTGATGCCGGATACCACCCCGCCCGGCCGGCAGGGAATGCCGGTCCGGAGAGGCAAAGAGGGCCGGGCAGGCCGGCCGGTGATCTGCCGGAGAGCGGCTGGAAACAGCCGGAACTCTCTTCGGGACAGACCCCGCGGGGAAGGCTGTCCGCGGGCATGAAACGGCACCGCCGGAGCCTTCCTGAGATCGGCGCATCCTCCGCTCCAGAACCGCCGGAAGGCCGGCTCCGGGCAGGAAAAGCGCCGTATAAATCCCCCGGCATGCGGGCCTTCCGGCATGACGGGCCGGCAACTCCTGCCGCCGTCGCCGGCCGCCTGAAGCGCCGGTTTCGTTCTCGTCCCGCCGGCACCGGAAAAAGCCCGGCCGCTTGAGCGGGAAACGGAAACTCATTGTCTGATGCAGGATCGCAGCAGCCTGCCGGACGGGGATGTCCGGGATAAGAGGTTGCTGCGACGATGCGGAATCGGGACACAGCCCGCCAGACATTCCTTATTTACGAAGCTGTTGCCCGCTTTGCAAGTTAGCCGCCCCTGACGCGGAACGGGCGACGGACGGCGATTCTGTCGGTAAGTGCGGTATCCGGCTGGCTTGCGCCGGAACAAAAAATGAACAATATTGTTATTCTATGCGAAAATATGCCCGCGACTTGTGGATAAGCCGGTGGTTCGAGCGGGCTGCGAACCGCGTGGCTGGGCCGGCTTGGACGGCGGGCGGGCATTTGGTGTAGGCGTCTGGCCGTCGGCGGTGCATTCTGCGGTGGCTCGCGTGCTATGATCATGCGAGGCGCGGGGCAGGCCGGCGCGTGAAGGTGCGACAGCAACACGGAATTATCGGGGGTGCCTGCGGACGGCAGGCACCGCGACCCGTTCTGAGGTGAAGGAGGCGAACATGGCCGGCAGCGTGAACAAGGTCATTCTGGTGGGCAATCTCGGCGCCGATCCGGAAGTGCGCCGCACTCAGGATGGCCGGCCGGTGGCCCGCCTGCGCATTGCCACCTCGGAAAGCTGGCGGGACCGCAACTCCGGCGAGCGCCGGGAGAAGACCGAGTGGCACACGGTCGTCATCTTCAATGAAGGCCTGTGCAAGATCGCCGAGCAATATCTGCGCAAGGGTGCGAAGGTCTATCTTGAGGGCCAGCTTCAGACCCGCGAGTGGGAAGACCAGCAGGGCGCCAAGCGCTATTCCACCGAAGTCGTGCTGCAGGGCTTCAACTCCGCCCTGACCATGCTCGACGGGCGCGGCGAAGGTGGCGGCGGCGGTTCGTTCGAGCGTTCGTCCTCCTCCGGCAGCGATTTCGGCCGCTCCTCTCCCATGGAGCGTTCGCCCGACCGGGGCGGCGATTATGGCGGCCGTGCCGAGGGCGCTCGCAGCAGCGGTGCCGGCGGCGGCAGTGGCAGCCGGGGCGGCGACCAGTCATTCTCGCGCGAGTTGGACGACGAGATCCCGTTCTGAGCCGATATTCGTTTTCGGCACGCCGTCAGGCTCGGCGTCGCCCGTCCTGTCATCCGGCAGGGCGGGGCGCGTCTTGGCGTGGCGCTCCGAGATCTTGCGGGGACGGAGCCTGAGTGTGTTGACCAGCGTTGCTGGTTTTGAAAATCCGGCGAAGGCATCAGGCCGGATCGCTTTAAGAGCAGCGGTGAACGAGGACGCCCCAATCCGCGGCACGGGATCGGGGCGTTATTGAACTTTTCAATCTGTTGTTCACCCGCTCGTTCCCGCTGAATGACGAGGTGGGACAACGGGGACTGCCCGTTCGGGGCGGGGCTCCGTCCTCTCCGGTGGCGGTGCGGTTTTCTAAAGACCGTTCAGTTTCATGAAGTCGCTGGCGCCGTCGCCGACGATCTGGACCGCCAGCGCGGCCAGCAGCACGCCGAGCAGGCGGGTGGCGATGACGCGGCCGGTATCGCCGACCAGACGCTCGATCGGCGCGGCGGCCCTGAACACGCCATAAGTGATCGCCATGATCAGCACGATGATGCCGATCAGAAGCCCCTGCCCGACAAGACCGGAGAACCGGGTGGAAAGCACCACGGTGGCGGAAATCGCGCCCGGCCCCGACAGCAGTGGCACCGCCAGCGGAAAGACCGCGATCCGCTTCAGTTCGTCGGCGCGCGCGGCCTGTTCGATCACCGGTCCCTCGGCGCGATCTTCGCGCTTGGAGAACACCATCTCGAAGGCGATCCAGAACAGCAGCAGGCCGCCGGCGATGCGGAAGGCGGGCAGCGATATGCCCAGCATGCGCAGAATGGACGAGCCTGCCACCGAGAACACGATCAGGATGCAGCCGGCGATCAGCACGGCCCGCAAGCCGACCTCGCGGCGCTCGTGCGGCGCTGTCCAGGAGGTGCTGACGAGAAAGATCGGTGCCAGTGCCAGCGGGTCGATGATGACGAAAAGCGTTGTGAAGGCGGTCAGAAGATCGGAGATGCCGATAGTCCCGGTGCCCATGCGCGCCCCTCGTGAACTGGCTTTCGGGGGCAGTGTAGGGGCTGCCGCCGCGGGCGTCGATGGGGCGCGTACGGTTTGCGTTGCGACCTGTTGGCAATCGCCGGCGGTGCCGGACCGGGACTGGGCGCCGGTCCGTGGCGCGCGGGGGAATCGCTGCGCGCCGCCGCGCCCTGCCGGTCGCCGCCGGCGGGTGGAGGCGGTCTGTGCCATAAAACCTAATATATTGACGCCGTTTGCCTTTCGGCAGTGGCCCCGCGGCCATCCGCCGGTTGGCCAAGCCGGCTTTATCGGCTATAACCCCTCTTCGATTTTCCTTGATGACTGATGGAATCTGATCTTGGCCGATCCGGACAAGCCAGCACCGGAAGGTGATCCCTCCGATATCAGCCCGATCTCGATCACGGACGAGATGCGCCGCTCCTATCTCGATTACGCCATGAGCGTGATCGTGAGCCGCGCGCTTCCCGACGTGCGCGACGGACTGAAGCCCGTGCATCGCCGCATCCTCTATTCGATGCACGAAATGGGCTACGAGTGGAACAAGCCCTATCGCAAGTCGGCGCGCGTCGTCGGCGACGTGATCGGTAAATACCACCCCCATGGCGACCAGTCTGTCTATGACGCACTGGTGCGCATGGCACAGCCGTTCTCCATGCGGGTGCCGCTCATCGACGGACAGGGCAATTTCGGCTCGGTCGACGGCGATCCGCCGGCGGCCATGCGTTACACCGAAGTGCGCCTCGAGAAGGTCGCGCAGACGCTGACTGTGGATCTCGACAAGGACACCGTCGATTTCCAGGACAACTACGACAATTCCGAGCGCGAGCCGCTCGTGCTGCCGGCCCGTTTCCCCAACCTGCTGGTCAACGGCGCCGGCGGCATCGCCGTCGGCATGGCCACCAACATTCCGCCGCACAATCTGGGCGAGATCATCGACGCCTGCATCGCGCTTATCGCCGATCCGGCGCTGAGCATCGAGCAGCTCATGCAGATCGTGCCGGGGCCGGATTTCCCCACCGGGGGCCTCATTCTGGGCCGCTCCGGCATCCGGCAGGCCTACCTGACCGGGCGCGGCTCGATCACCATGCGCGGCCGGGTCTCCATCGAGACCATCCGCAAGGATCGCGAAGCGATCATCGTCACCGAAATTCCCTATCAGGTGAACAAGGCGGCGATGGTGGAGAAGATCGCCGATCTGGTGCGCGAGAAGCGGGTGGAGGGCATCGCCGACCTGCGCGACGAATCCGACCGCGAAGGCATGCGGGTTGTGGTGGAACTGAAGCGCGATGTCGTGGCCGATGTCGTGCTCAACCAGCTCTACCGGTTCTCGCCGCTGCAGACGACCTTCGGCGCCAACATGGTCGCGCTCAACGGCGGCAAGCCGGAGCTGATGAACCTGAAGGACATGCTGGCGGCCTTCATCGCATTCCGCGAGGAAGTGATCGGCCGGCGCACGAAATATCTGCTCGGCAAGGCGCGTGACCGCGCCCATGTCCTCGTCGGCCTGGCGATCGCGGTCGCCAATATCGACGAGGTTATCCGCCTCATCCGCAATGCGCCCGACCCGGCCACGGCCCGTGCGCAACTGATGGAGCGCCACTGGCCGGCGCGCGACATGGCACCGTTGCTGGCGCTGATCGACGATCCGCGCCACACGCTGGCCGGCGACGGCACCTACCAGCTTTCCGAGGAACAGGCCCGCGCCATCCTCGACCTGCGCCTGCAGCGCCTGACGGCGCTGGGCCGCGACGAGATCGCGGAGGAACTGGAAAAGCTCGCCGTCGAAATCCGCGATTATCTGGATATCCTGCGGTCGCGCGCGCGCGTCCTGCAGATCGTGACGGATGAACTGAGCGAGATCCGCTCCGAGTTCGCCCGTCCGCGCCGGACCGAGATCGTGGAAGGCGGCGCAGATCTGGAAGACGAAGACCTGATCCAGCGCGAGGACATGGTCGTTACCGTCAGCCACGCCGGCTATGTCAAGCGCGTGCCGCTGGCCACCTACCGCGCCCAGCGCCGTGGCGGCAAGGGCCGCACCGGCATGGCCACCCGCGAGGAAGATTTCGTCACCCGGCTGTTCGTGGCCAATACCCACACACCGGTGCTGTTCTTCTCCTCCCGCGGACAGGTCTACAAGGAGAAGGTGTGGCGCCTGCCGCTGGCTGCGCCGCAGGCACGTGGCAAGGCACTGGTGAACATTCTCTCCACCGAGGCCGGCGAGCAGATTACCTCCATCCTGCCGCTGCCCGAGGACGAGACGAGCTGGGACAAGCTCGACGTGATGTTCGCCACCCGTCGTGGAACGGTGCGCCGCAACAAGCTGTCGGATTTCGTTCAGGTCAACCGTAACGGCAAGATCGCCATGAAGCTCGACGAGGGCGATGGCATCGTGGACGTGCAGGTCTGCACCGAAAACGACGACGTGCTGCTGACCACCGCTGCCGGCCAGTGCATCCGCTTCCCCGTGACCGACGTGCGCGTGTTCAAGGGGCGTGATTCGGTGGGCGTGCGCGGTATCGGGCTGGGTGAGAGCGACACGGTCATCTCGCTGTCCATTCTGCGCCACTTCGATGCAACGCCGGCCGAGCGCGATGCCTACCTTAAGCGCAGCCGCGCGGTTGCCGGCGAGGGCGAGGACGGCACGGAGACCGATCCGGACGAAGCCGGCGACCTGATTGCCGAATTCGGCGAGGAGCTGGGCACCGAGCGCTATGCCGAAATGGGGGCTGCGGAGCAGTTCATCCTGACGGTTTCGGAGCGCGGCTATGGCAAGCGCACCTCGTCGTTCAGCTATCGCACGACGGGTCGCGGCGGCAAGGGCATCACGGCCATGGCGGTGAACGACCGCAACGGTCGTCTGGTCGCTTCCTTCCCGGTGGACGAGAGCGACCAGATCATGCTGGTCACCGATGGCGGCCAGCTCATCCGCTGCCCGGTGGATGGCATTCGCATCGCGGGCCGCGCCACGCAGGGCGTGATCGTGTTCAACACCGGCGAATCCAGCGTCGTGTCGGTCGAGCGCGTCAGCGAGGAAGACGACGGCGAGGGCGGTGAGGCTGGCGAGGCCGGGGAGGCCGCTGGCGAGGCGTGACCCGCCCGCCTGCGCCCCCTCATGCGGCGCGCAGGCGGACCTGAAAAGATTGAGGCCGGCGGGTGCGAAAGGCGCTCGCCGGCCTTTTCTGTTTTCAGGTCAGCCAGAAGCCGCTCGGCCGCATGACTGGCGGCAGGTGCGGGCGGCCAAGGGCATCGAGCAGGTCGATTTCGAGCCGCCGGCAGATGGAATCGAGCGGCAGGTTGTTCAGCGTCAGGCGGAAGGGCTGCTCGATCTCGTCGC
>DAIPYB010000138.1:0-6773 GCA_036782955.1 Pseudoxanthobacter sp.
CGACGCGGTCGACGAGACCGGGCAGTGCGGCCCGGACAGCCTCGAAGGTGATGGCGAGGCTGGTCGGCGAAACTGCCTGCAGGCTTGCCAGCGTGGCGGCGGCGAAGGCGCTGCCATCCTGTTCCAGTGCCCGGAGGATGGCCGGGACGGAGGAAGCGGACCCGAAGATGCGGGCGATGGTGTCGCGGGCATCGGCGGCGGGCGTTTCGCCGGGCGCCGGGGTGCCGAAGCGGGTAATGACGGTTGCGGCGTCCTCGCCATTGCCGAGGGCGGCGATCAGCGCGTCATGGGCGGCACGGGGCACGAAGGCGGAGGCAACGCCGAGTGCGACGGCGTCCGCGGCACCGGCGCGCGCGCCGGTGAGGCCCAGATAAAGGCCGATGCCGGGGCCGAGACGCGGCAGGAAATGGCTGGCGCCGACATCCGGGAAGAAGCCGATCAGCGTTTCCGGCATGGCGAAGATGGCCCCTTCGCCGGCGATGCGATGCGGGGCGTGCATGGAGATACCCATGCCGCCGCCCATGCAGAAGCCGTCGATCAGCGCGACATAGGGCTTCGGAAAGCCACCGATCAGGCAGTCCAGCGCATATTCCTCGCTGAAGAAGGCTTCCACCGCATCGTGGCGGCCGGCCAGACTGTCGGCCCGCACGGCGCGGATGTCTCCGCCGGCGCAAAAGGCTTTTGGGTGATCGGAGCGCACGATGACCGCGCTGACGGCCGGGTCGCCGGCCCACGCTGCCAGATGCTTCGTCATGGCTCGTACCATGGCGAGGTCGAGCGCATTGAGTGCCGCCGGCCGGTCGAGCGTGATGATGGCGGCGGTGCCCTGCCGCCGGACGACAAGGCCCGTGCCTGCGGATGGGGCGTCGGTCATGCGTTCGTCTCCCGATGGCCGCCCGCGCCGGTCGGCGGGGCGGGCTGTCTGCTTTTTCTCAGCCGGCGGCCGTTGCCGATGCCTGCTGGTTGATGATCGCGGCCTGCGCTGCCGCGGCGTGCCCCTCGCCATCGCCGCCGGCCACCTGCACCCGCGGCAAGGCGAACTCGATGCCGTTGGCGTCGAAGGCCTGCTTGATGTTGGCGAGCGCCTTGCGGCGGATGACGAATTGCTCGCCCGGCCGGGCGGTCATCTTGACGCGGATCTTGATGCCGTATTCGTCGAATTCCTCGACGCCCTGCATCTTCAGCGGCTCGAGGAAATGGGGGCCGAGTTCCGGATCGGCCATCATGTCCGTGCCGATGCGCTTGATGAGCTTGCGGGCCTTTTCCAGATCGGTGTCGTAGGTCACGCGCATCGTCAGCTTCACCACGACCCAGTCGCGGCTGAGGTTCTGCACCGCGCCGAGTTCGCCGAAGGGCACCGTATAAACAGGCCCACGGTGATGGCGCAGCTTGACGGAGCGCAGGCTGAACGATTCCACCGTGCCCTTGTAGCTGCCGCTCTGGATGTATTCGCCGACGCGAAAGGCGTCATCGAGCAGGAAGAACATGCCGGCGATGATGTCCTTCACCAGTGTCTGGGCGCCGAAACCAACGGCGACGCCGACGACGCCGGCGCCGGCGATGAGGGGGGCGATGTCGATGCCGAAGGCGGAAAGCTCCATCAGGGCGGCGACCACCAGAACCACGATGAACAGCACGTTGCGCAGAATAGGCAGCAGGGTGCGCAGGCGCTGCTGCCGGCGCAGGCCGTCCTCGTCGCCGGCAGCGACGGCACGCTCGTTCAGGCGTGCGTCGATGGCTGCCTTGGTCAGCTGCCAGATGAGATCGGCGCCCAGATAGATGACGATGGCGTTCATCGTGCTGCGGGCGATCCGCGTGATGATGGAATCGGAATCGGAGAGATCGCCCAGTGCGATCCCCCATGCCTGCGCGATGCCGACGATGGCGGCGATGATGAGCACGCTGCGGATGCCGCGATCGATGAACACCGCCGTGACGCCGAGCGGAATGGTCTGGTCGGGGGACGAGCGCCGGGCGACGTTGGCCACCACCGCATTGACCAGCGAGATCGAGAACGGCAGCAGCGTGACGATCAGCAGGGTGAAGAACAACGGCACCATGCCCGCCACCCACAGGCACCACAGGCCCACGACGATGGTGACGCCGAGCGCGGAAGCCAGACGCCTGCGCAGCGCCGAGGTGCCGGCGCGAACCGGGCGGCGGATGACGGCTTCCGCGGCAATCACGATAAGGCCGATGGCGAGCACATAGGCATCCACCTTGCGCGCACCCAGCGACATGGAGGCCGCCAGACCGGCGACGGTGGCATAACCAAGGGCGAACCAGCCGACGAACAACGTGGCCCGCCGCGCCCAGAATACCGCTTCCTCGTCGCTGAACGGCATGATGCGGTTTTCGTTGGCATCGTCATGCACGCCGGGGGCAAGCAGCAACTCCACCAGCACGGCCGTGAAGCGGATGACGACGACGGCGGCGAAATAGGCGGCCGCGATGCCTTCCAGCAGGAACGGAGGTTCCAGCAGCACGAAGGAGAGCACGCCAACCACGGTGAACACGACAAGGCCGCCGAGGCGCCGCATGAGCCACAGCGCCATGCCGGCCCATCGCTCCGCGTCGCTGCCCGGCGGCGGCTTCGGCAGCCGGGCGCGGCTGAAGGCGAGCCGGCCCAGGGTTTCCAGCACCGCGCCAAGCAGGAACGGCATGAAGATGGTCGCGGCAAAGCGGAAATAGCCGACTTCCGCCGCCAGAGCGGCCATCCTCCGGCCCCAGGCGGTGGCTTCATCTGGCCATGAATCGATGGCGGTGATCATCTCCGCCAGATGGACGCGCAAGCGGCCCAGACGGTCGGAGAGCCGTTCGGCCGAGCCTGCGGCGGGCGTCGTCGTGCCGGCAGTCGCCGTGCTGGCGGCCGTGGCCTTCTCCGTGCCGAGAGTCTTGTTCAGCCATGTCTGCACGTCCTGCTTGGCGAGCAGCCGCAGCAGGTCGCGCACGTCGGCGGGAACGTCCGCCGTGACCGTCGAAGCCGCTGCCGCCGTGCCGCTGCCGGAGGCCGGTGCGGCGGCGTCGGCTGCGCAAACCGTTGCCGGGGACAACCCCACGAGACCGATGGCCAGCGTGACGACGGCCATTGCAAGCCGGAAGGCAGGCCGGGATCCGGGACCGGTCTTTTCAGGGCGGAGGCCGCAAAAGACGGCTATTGCCGTCAGGATCCGTGCCGATGCCAAGATCCGCGTTGCCATGCCACCCCCCTAACCGTGAATTGAAGGCATAACTGCATGAATGATCGCCAAGAGCAAGGTTGGCCGGCCGGGCAGGGCGGGGCTGAGCGCGGCGACGGCGTGTATTATAATATTCTCCCGGATGTGCACGCTTCTTGCAGCGGGCGAGGGGCGGGGCGGCGGCACTTGTCGCTTGGGGGCGAGGAGACCGGGGTGAGGAAGGATGCGGAGGCCGGGGGACGCAGCCGGCAGACCATAAAGCGGCGGCCGGCCCGCGTCGCCGTCGAGACCGAACCGCCGCCGCCGGGGCGGCGCGAGATCAGGAGCGCGGCCCGCCGCACCGCCATTCTCGATGCCGGCCTCGGGCTTTTCGCGCGCCATGGCCTGCATGGCACCAGAATGGAGGAAATCGCCCGGCAGGCCGGCGTCTCAAAGACGAACCTGTTCTATTATTTCCCCTCCAAGGAAGCGATCTACATCGCCATTCTGCAGCGCCTTCTGGAGCGGTGGTCCGATCCGCTGAGCGAGATCCGCCCCGAGGACGACCCCGGCCGGGCACTGGCCGGCTACATTCGCCGCAAGATTCTGCTGTCGCGGTCGAGCCCGGAGGAATCGCGGCTGTTTTGCGTGGAAATGGCGCAGGGCGCGCCGCTGCTGGGGCCGGCGCTGGGCGGCGCGGTGCGGGCTACGGTGCTTGAAAAGGCGGCCGTGCTGTCGCGCTGGATGGATGCCGGGCTGCTTGCGCGGGTCGATCCCTGTCACCTCATCTTCGCCCTTTGGGCGCTCACCCAGCATTATGCCGATTTCGCGCCGCAGGTCTTCGCGGTGACAGGTGCGGGACTGGACGACGATCGCTTTCTCGACGAGGCCGTGCGTGCCGTGCAGCAGATCGTGCTCGCCGGCGTATTGCCGCGCGACTGAACACACGGAACGCGCGCTCGACTTTCCGCCCGGCCCCGGTCAAAAAAGAAAGACCGGGTGGATTCGAATGATCTTTGAGGGAGGATCGCGATGCGCAGCGCATCGGTCTTGCTGGCGGCTTTGCTTTTGTCGGCGTGCGCCAGTGCCGAAACGATTCGGCTTTCGCAGAACGAAATTCTGATCAAGGCGTCGGTCGATCCGGATTGCGGCAGTTCGGAAGCTGCGAAGATGGCTTCGCGCACGGCCGCTGTGGAAACCCTGCGTGCGGGCTTCGACCGCTATGTCGTGATCGGCGAGCAGAGCAGCAATAATGTGCAGTACGTGCAGCAGCCAGGCTCCTACCAGACCACGAGCACGGTGAAATCCAACGGCTATGGCGGAGGCACCGTCAACTCTACCTCCACCTATGTGCCGGGGCCGACGCTGGCGATGGGAAGCTATAATCAGGATCTGCGCATTCATATGTTCCGCGACGGCGAGCCCGGCAGCGAATATGCGCTTTCCGCCCGCGAAGTGCTGGGGCCGGACTGGCAGAAGCTGGTCGCCAACGGTGTTTCCACGGTCTGCTTCTGAGAACCGGCGCAGGTCTTTCCGGTGGCTGGCACGGCTTTCGCTTTGCCGCCGCCGTGATCGGCAGGCGGCAAAGGCGGCCTGCCGGTTGCCGGAGGAAACTCCGGGCGTGCCTGATTTCGCGCCAGAGGACGCCTGCTCAATCGGCTTGACGTTCTCCGGCGTCACGGGTTCATTTTTGACCAGAAGATCAAAATTCGGCATGCCGGCCGGCACACTCCGGGGGAGATTGTGTGCCGGTGGGAGCGCCGCCTGCCTGTAACGAGAGGGGAAGTTCGGTCCATGTCCTTTAATCTGACGCGTCGCACGCTGCTGGCTGCCACGGCCGACGGTGCGCTCACTCTGGGCCTGCCGCGCGCGTTCGCGGCGGAAGAAAAGCTGAAGGTCGCCGCGATCCACGCCTCGCCGGTGGAAAATGCGTGGAATTCCCGCCTTCACGAGGCTCTGCTCAAGGCGCAGGCGGACGGACTGATCGAATACACCTTCTCGGAAGGCGTTTCCGGCACCGACTATCCCCGCGCCATGCGCGAATATGCCGAACAGGGCAACAAGCTGATCATCGGCGAAGCCTATGCGGTTGAGAGCGAAGCTCGGCAGGTTGCGGCCGATTATCCGGACGTGGCGTTCGTGTTCGGCTCGTCCGGCGGTCCGGCCGGCGACAATTTCGGTACCTTCGGCACCTACAATCACGAGGCCGCCTATCTCGCCGGCATGCTGGCCGCTTCCGTCAGCAAGTCCGACACTTTCGGCTCGGTCGGCGCGATCCCGATCCCCGAGGTAAACCTGCTCATCAACGGCTTCCGCGAGGGCGTGAAGGCGGCGAACCCGAACGCGAAGTTCCTCGTCGGCTTCATCGGCACCTTCTTCGATCCGCCGAAGGCGCGCGAAGCCGGCCTTGCCCAGATCGACGCCGGTGCCGACGTGCTGTTCGGCGAGCGCATCGGCACCGCCGACGCCGCCAAGGAAAAGGGCAAGCTCGCCATTGGCTCGCTGAAGGACTACACGCCGCTTTATCCTGAAACGGTGTTCGCCAACGCGATGTGGTATTTCGACCCCATCCTGCGGGCGGCGATCGACGACGTGAAGGCCGGCAAGCCGACCGGGCGGGACTATTCCGAATATTCGTTCATGGCCAAGGGCGGCAACGACATCGTGTTCTCTGCCGACAAGGTTCCGGCCGAGGCCGTGAAGGCGATGGAAGAAAAGCGCGCGGCCATCAAGGCTGGCACCTTTACGGTGCCGATCGACAAGAGCGAGCCGAAATAACAGCCCGAGGCTGAAAAGGCCGGCCAAGGCTGGTGAGCGCCGCCGCCGCGTAAGCGACCGTATCTCACGGGCCGTGCGCGGCGGCATCTTGCGCCTGTGCGGCCACACTTTTGTGCCTGCGCGGCCACGGGGGCGTGACCGCGCCCCAATGGGGAACGCCGCCGATGGCAGAAACGGCAATCGCCGCTCCGGTGCTGCGCCTTGAACACATCACCAAGCGTTTCGGGACGCTGGTGGCCAACGACGACATCACGCTGGAACTGCGCCCCGGCGAGCTTCTGGCCCTGCTGGGCGAGAACGGTGCCGGCAAGACCACGCTGATGAACATCCTGTTCGGCCACTACACCGCCGACACCGGCCGTGTGGTCGCCTTTGGCGAGGAACTGCCGCCGGGACGGCCGAAGGCGGCGATTTCGGCCGGCATCGGCATGGTGCACCAGCACTTCGCCCTCGCGGCCAATCTGACGGTAGTGGAAAACATCGTGGCCGGTACCACCGGCCTTGCCCGCCTGTCGCTGGATCTGGGGGCCGCGCGCACCCGGCTGCGGGACCTCTCCGAACGGTTCGGGCTGGCCATCGATCCCGACGCCCGTGTCGGCGATCTTTCGGTGGGCGAGCGGCAGCGCGTGGAGATTCTGAAATCGCTCTACCGCGATGCCCGCGTGCTCATTCTGGACGAGCCGACCGCCGTCCTGACCCATCAGGAGGCGGAGCGTCTCTATGAGACCCTGCGGGGCATGGCCGCCGGGGGGCTGTCGCTGATCTTCATTTCGCACAAGCTGCACGAGGTGCTGGGGGCGGCCGACCGCGTGGTGGTGCTGCGCGGCGGGTGTGTCG
>DAIPYB010000139.1:0-6756 GCA_036782955.1 Pseudoxanthobacter sp.
GGCTCGGTGCGTATTCCGGCCGCCCTCAACGGCGTCGTCGGCTACAAGGCAACCCGCGGGCGTTATCCTATGGATGGCGTGTTTCCGCTGTCGCGCCAGCTCGATTCGCTCGGCGTGCTGTGCCGTACCGTGACCGACGCGATCCTTGTCGATGCTGCCATGTGCGCGCGACCGGTGCCGGCGCTGCGTGCCGCGCCGGTCGCTGGCCGGCGCATCGTCGTGCCGGAGACGGTGGTTTTCGACGACAGCGAGCCGGGTGTCGTTGCGGCCGTCGAAGCAGCCATTGCCCGGCTCTCGGCCGCCGGTGCCCGCGTGGAGCGACGGCCGATGCCGGCGTTGGCGCGCGTTCTCTCCGCGCAGGCCGAACATGGGGCTCTGGTGACGGCGGAGGCCTATGTGCAGCATCGCCACCGGCTGGAAGGCCCGCAGGCCGCCGATATGGATCCGCGCGTGGTTCAGCGCGCCCGCCGCGGGGCCGATATTGCGCTGGCGGACTATGTGACGCTGACCGACATCCGCGCCCGCATGATCGCGGAGACGGAGGCCGACATCGGCGATGCGTTGCTGGCCTTTCCCACCGTGGCGCGTGTGGCCCCGCGTCTCGCCCCGCTCCTCGCCGACGATGACGCCTTCTTCTCGGCCAATGCCCTGATGTTGCGGAACACCCTGATCGGCAATTTCCTCGACTGGTGCGGCCTGTCCCTGCCATGCGGCTTCGACGCCGACGGCCTGCCGGTCGGCTTGCTATTATCGGCCCCGGCCGGGCGCGACGACGACCTGCTGGCCGTGGGTCTCACGGCGGAGGCACTGCTGCGGGAGGCATGAAAGCGAGCCTTTGATTTCCCAAGACGAAGCCGGAAAACAGGGGGCTGCCATTTTGGGGGCAACTGCACATTTCAATTGCGCGATCCAGGGTCAAAGCCGCCTTGAGCCGCAATGGCTGTGAACCTGTCGTCTGAACGATGGCAACGCTTCTCACTGTGGATGTGCCATCCGCGGATCGCTGAGAGCGATCCGCCAGACCGAGTTTTGTCGATTATTCTGACCATCGTAGCGACGCGCGAGCCAGAAAAGAACATATTGCGAACGAGAACAAAAGTGGTACTCTCCCTCCAGTTTGATCGTCAGCCGCCGACGTGAAATAAGGAGCGAGCAATGAACCAAGCGAATCTTCGCCTGATTGAGGGGTCGTCCGTGGATAAGAGAAAAGCGCTCGATGCCGCGTTGTCGCAGATCGAACGGTCTTTCGGCAAAGGCTCCATCATGCGCCTCGGTCAGGGCAAGGCCGTCGAGGTGGAGACCGTCTCTACCGGGTCGCTCGGGCTGGACATCGCGCTTGGTATCGGCGGCCTGCCGCGCGGGCGCATTGTCGAGATTTACGGACCCGAATCGTCGGGCAAGACCACGATGGCGCTGCATGTCGTGGCGGAATCGCAGAAGAAAGGCGGAGTTTGCGCGTTTATCGATGCCGAGCACGCGCTGGATCCGCTCTATGCCCGCAAGCTCGGCGTGCAGATCGAAGATCTGTTGATTTCGCAGCCGGATGCCGGCGAACAGGCTCTTGAGATTGCCGACACGCTGGTGCGCTCCGGTGCGGTCGATGTGCTTGTTATCGATTCGGTTGCGGCTCTCACCCCGAAAGCGGAACTCGAGGGTGAGATGGGCGATCAGCTGCCCGGCCTGCAGGCGCGCCTGATGAGTCAGGCTCTGCGCAAGCTGACCGGTTCGATCTCGCGCTCAAATACCATGGTCATCTTCATCAATCAGATTCGCATGAAGATTGGTGTGATGTTCGGTAGCCCGGAGACGACAACGGGCGGTAATGCTCTGAAGTTCTATGCTTCGGTTCGCCTTGATATTCGCCGTATCGGCCAGATCAAGGAGCGGGACGAAGTTGTCGGCAATCAGACGAAAGTCAAGGTTGTAAAAAACAAGCTTGCGCCTCCGTTCCGCGAGGTCGAGTTCGATATCATGTACGGTGCCGGTATTTCGAAATACGGCGAGCTTCTCGACCTGGGCGTCAAGGCTGGTATTGTCGAAAAGTCGGGAGCCTGGTTCTCTTATGACAGCCAGCGTCTTGGGCAGGGGCGTGAGAACTGCAAGCAGTTCTTGCGCGAAAATCCGTCCATTGCCGCAGCTATCGAAGCGGCTATCCGCCAGAATGCGGGCCTGATTGCCGACAAGATCGTCGGCACCGGCGAGCCGGAGGCGGAGGACGACGGTCCTCCCGAGGAGTAAGGCGGCCCGCCTGCCGATGTCTGCGCGCGGCCTGCAAAGGGTGGGGTGACAGGCGCGCGGGGGAACGTTAAAACCGCCCGGATCCGGTGTGCCTTTACCTTATCCTTTGGGCAGGCAGAGCCGGTTTCAGGCATCTGGCCGGCAGCGGGCGGGGTCATGTACCCCGCCTTCGTGCATGAACAGACAGCCGGTAACTGACAGCGCGGGCAGGTGCTGCGCGCGTGCGGAGCTTTTGGAGCGCGGGTCCCCAATATGAGCGGCGTCAACGATATCCGATCGGCTTTCATCGACTATTTTGCCGGTCAAGGCCACGAAGCGGTGCATTCAAGCCCGCTGGTGCCGCGCAACGATCCGACGCTGATGTTCACCAATGCCGGAATGGTGCAGTTCAAGAACGTCTTCACCGGTCTTGAAAAGCGCGCCATTCCACGTGCAGTCACCGCCCAGAAGTGCGTGCGCGCTGGCGGCAAGCACAACGATCTGGATAATGTCGGCTATACGGCCAGACATCACACGTTCTTTGAAATGCTGGGCAATTTTTCGTTCGGCGATTATTTCAAAGAGCGGGCGATAGAACTGGCATGGAAGCTCGTCACGAGTGAATTTGGTCTTGCCAAAGACCGCCTTCTCGTCACCGTCTATCATGAGGACGAAGAGGCAGCTTCGCTCTGGCGGCGCATTGCCGGTCTGCCGGACGAGCGGATCATTCGGATCGCGACCAGCGATAATTTCTGGGCGATGGGCGACACTGGCCCGTGCGGTCCGTGCTCGGAGATCTTTTACGATCACGGGCCGGATGTTGCCGGTGGCCCTCCGGGCTCGCCGGATGAAGATGGCGACCGCTTTATCGAGATCTGGAATCTCGTGTTCATGCAGTATGAACAGCTTCCGGGTGGCGAACGGGTCGCGCTGCCGCGCCCGTCCATCGACACGGGCATGGGGCTGGAGCGCGTCGCGGCGGTGCTGCAGGGCGTCCATAATAACTATGACATCGATCTGTTCCGCGCGCTGATCCGTGCCGCCGAAGACCTCACCGGTGTGAGGGCCGAGGGGCCGCATCTGGCAAGCCACCGCGTGATCGCGGATCATCTGCGGGCATCTTCCTTCCTCATTGCAGATGGCGTTCTGCCATCGAATGAAGGGCGCGGATATGTTCTGCGGCGCATCATGCGTCGCGGCATGCGACATGCCCGTCTTCTGGGGGCTCGCGATCCCCTGATGTATCGTCTGGTCCCTTCGCTCGTGCGTGAGATGGGGCAGGCCTATCCGGAACTCGGGCGGGCGGAGTCGCTGATCAGCGAGACGCTGCGGCTAGAGGAAACGCGCTTCCGTCGCACGCTGGACCGCGGCCTGTCGCTGCTTGATGACGCGACCGCGAAGCTGGTGCCGGGCGCTGCGCTGGATGGCGAGACGGCATTCCGCCTCTATGACACCTATGGTTTCCCGCTGGATCTGACGCAGGACGCACTAAAAGCGCGTGGCATTGGCGTCGACGTTTCCGGGTTCGATGCCGCCATGGAACGGCAGCGGGCCGAGGCTCGCGCGGCTTGGACCGGTTCGGGCGAAGCGGCGACGGAAGCCGTCTGGTTCGTGCTGAAGGAGCGCCTCGGGGCGACCGAATTCCTCGGCTATGAAACGGAACAGGCCGAGGGCGTCGTGGCGGCGCTCGTGGTCGACGGACAGGAAGTCGGTGCGATCGAAGCCGGGCAGAGCGGTTCCGTTATCCTCAACCAGACGCCATTCTATGGTGAATCGGGCGGTCAGGTTGGCGATACGGGCCTGCTGAAGGCTCCGGGCTTTGCCGCTCGCATCACGGATACGCAGAAGCGGGCCGGCGGTCTCTTCGTTCACAGCGTTACCGTGGACGAAGGAAGCCTGAGTGTCGGTCAGGCGCTGGAACTGGTCGTCGATTCGCAGCGTCGCGGTGCCATCAGAGCCAATCATTCGGCGACCCATCTGCTGCACGCGGCACTGCGTTCGGTTCTGGGGCATCATGTTGCCCAGAAGGGGTCCCATGTCGGTCCCGACCGGTTGCGGTTCGATTTTTCCCATCCGGCCCCAATCTCCGAGCATGATCTGGAAGAGATCGAGACCATCGCCAATGCCGTGGTTCTGCAGAACGGTGCGGTGACGACCCGGCTGATGGCCGTGGACGAGGCGATCGAATCCGGTGCCATGGCGCTGTTTGGCGAGAAATATGGCGACGAAGTGCGTGTCGTGACCATGGGTGCGGCGGGCGGCGGTGCCAATAAGCCGTTCTCCGTTGAGCTTTGCGGCGGCACTCATGTGCGGAGAACCGGCGATATCGGTCTCGTTGCGCTCGTCTCGGAGGGGGCAGTCGCGGCGGGCGTGCGCCGGGTGGAGGCATTGACGGCCGATGCGGCCCGCCAGCATCTTGCCCAGCAGGACAAGCGTCTTCGTGCTCTCGCCGGTGTTTTGAAGGCGCCGGTGTCCGAAGTGGTTGAGCGGACGGCTGCGCTCGTCGAGGATCGGCGACGGCTGGAACGCGAACTCGCGGAAGCCCGGCGCAAGCTCGCACTCGGCGGTGGCGAGGGCGGTAGCCAGCCTGTTCGGGAGGTTGCGGGCGTCAAAGTGCTCGCCAGGGTCGTGACAGGCATTGCGCCTAAGGATCTGAAGAGCCTTGCTGATGAAAGCAAAAAGGCTGTCGGCTCCGGCATCGTTGCAATCGTCGGTGTGTCCGACGATGAGAAGGCCGCCGTGGTTGTCGCCGTGACGGACGATCTGGTCGATCGCTTCGATGCGGTGCAGTTCGTCAGGGCAGGGGCTGCTGCGCTTGGTGGTAAGGGTGGCGGCGGGCGTCGAGACATGGCGCAGGCCGGCGGACCGGACGGTGCGCGGGCGAGCGAGGCGCTGGAAGCCATCGTCGCGGCAGTTGGAGCTGCCTGACCACGAAAAGGTCGGATGAACCGAAATGCCTGCAAGGGCGCGTGACCGAGAGGGGCACGCGCCTTTTTCTTTTTTGCACAGGCAGGGTCATTGCGCGCCCGGCGAATCGCGCGAATGTCGCCTTCAAAGACGATTCTCTGAATGTTAACCGTCTGTTAACCACAAGAAATCGTTTCCGGCGATGCCCTCTTGCAGGCGAAAACCCGCCATAACCGCCTGAGTCCGGCCCCCGGCCGGCCATTTTGTTGCCATGTCGCAACACCCGCTTCAGATCAGGTCCAGACAGCGGCGCGGCGGCTTCTTTGCGATTGAACGGGCCGGCCCGGTCGGTATGGTCAGGTTCAGCGGAAGCGTTCGCTGCTGCGGCAACACGGGTTCTGATCCAGATTGTCCTGCTCGATCCTAACGCGCGCTCATGCGGCAACAGCGTAACCATCCATCGGCTTCGCCGGCCCGGGTGGCGACGGAATGCCAAAACGAAATTGATGGAGATCGTCACAATGAAGATCAAAAGCGTCGTCCTTGGCGTTGCCGGTGCCTTCGCCGTTACCGGTGCTCAGGCTGCCGACCTTCCCGCCGCCGCTGCTCCCGAGCCGGTTGACTACGTCCGCGTCTGCGACGCGTTCGGCGCTGGCTTCTTCTACGTTCCCGGCACCGAGACCTGCCTGAAGATCTCTGGCTACGTCCGCGCCGAGTACGATGCCGCCATCACCCAGACCCAGAATTCCAACTACGGTCCGGTGAACTACGGCACGAAGGACTCGAACGGCTACCGCTTCCGCGCTCGTGGCGATGCCCGCTTCGACGTTCGCACCAACACCGAGTTCGGTCTGCTGCGCTCGTACATCGAGATCTACCTGCAGAACGACACCGGCAACCCGACCGGCGAGAACACCACGGCCGCTCTGGATAAGGGCTACATCCAGTTCGGCGGCCTGACCGCTGGTCAGGCTCAGTCGTTCTTCGATTTTTATAATGGGCTAAATGGCGCATTCAACTCGATTTACGAACCGGCGCATTCGGATACCATCACCAACCTGCTGGCCTACACCTACACCTTCGGCAACGGCTTCGCTCTGACGGGCTCGATTGAAGACGGTGCAAAGCGCTCGACCTCGATCGTTTATCCGTATCCGTCTGCGACGACCTCTGGCTGGTCGCCCTATGACTGGGATAACAACCAGTACGGCGGCAACCGTTATCCTGATGTCGTCGCGGCGTTTAGCGTTCAGCAGGGTTGGGGTCAGGCACAGCTGTCCGCTGCGGGCCATGCCGTCAGCGTGAACAGTGCCTTCCAGTCGACCACTGGCGATCTGTACGGCTATGCCGTGCAGGCTGGCACTATTGTTAACCTGCCGTTCCTCGGTCAGGGCGATCAGTTCGCTCTGCAGGCCGCCTTCGCTCAGGGCGCCAGCCTGTACACCTCGCCGCAGGCTTATGTCTCCTACGGCGACGGCAACTCGGTCAACGTCGTGGCCTTGCCGGACGCATACATCAACCCGGTGTCGAACAGCCTCCAGTTGGTCACCTCCTGGTCCGTTGCCTCCGGTCTGACACACTACTTCTCCCCGCAGATCTACGCAGCTCTCGAAGGTTCTTACCTCGGCGCCA
>DAIPYB010000140.1:0-6743 GCA_036782955.1 Pseudoxanthobacter sp.
CAGCCTCTCTTTGGGAATTCAGCCCTCCTTGGGGAGCACGGCGGAATCCGGAGGGAGCATGACCATGACGCTCCCGATCCTGTTCTCAAAAGCTCGCAGGTTCGGGGCCCCGGACTTGGACAGAATGGACCGGATCTGTGAGCGGATGGTATCGAGCCTGACGTTGCGCAGCCGCGCGACCTCTTCCGCACTTATTCCACCCACCAGATCGCTCGCCACTTCCGCTTCGGCTTGCGTGAAACGGAACAGGGTGCGGAGCAGCACGGGCGGCGGCTTCGGAATCGCCGCGAACGGCTTGAAGATCAGGAGTGCCGCATTTCGGAAGCGTGCGCCCATCAGTGGATCGACCAACCCGCCAGCGATCGGCGAAATGAGACAGATGCTGCGGGGGCTGCATAGGGGATGGAACGGGCTGGCAGGCTCGCAGGGCTCGCTGGTCGGTCCCTCCGAGAGGGCTGCGGCAACCAAACGCCGCAGCTCCAGCGTTTCCGCTCGGGTTCCCAATGACAGGTAGGTCCCACCGCCACGCACGCGCCGGGTCATGACAAAGCCGGCGCAAGGGCGAGTAGCATGGGTTCGACTGGCAGCGCTGGCATAAAGGACCCGCAGCCGCGAATCCACGACGACGATACACAGACCGAGTACGCTCACGGCGTTTCGCGTGATCGCCGTAACCACGGGGCCATGTCCGTGAAATGGGGTGTCAGGGGGCAGCGCGCTGGCGTCGGCCCACAGCAAATCCTCCAGCTCAAGCACGACTTCATCGCCGTCCGCTGCATTCGGATCCAGGTCATGACGGAGGCGTCCTTCGTGCATCGCGGCTCTTGTTCCGGTGATCAGGCTTGTGGGGAGCCAATCCCGGAACGCACGGCACTGTCATTCAACTACATGAAGTTTTGCGGGGCCCTTCGATACGGCCCCTCGTGGCGTGCTGCGCCTCAGCGGCCACGAAGCACGCCGATGGACATCCCCTGAACCACCGAAACGATGGCATCGGCACAGATCACGCCGCCACCGAAGGCCTGGAGCGCCTCCCGAGACGCCTCACGAGACGCCTCTTGGCGTGATGGCCGGCATTTCAGCCAGATGAGGCGAAGGGCAAGGCCTGTGAGGACAGCGAGCCCGGCGCCCGGATCACCCAGCAGCAGCCCGGTGGCCAGCATGACCCCAAGCTGCCGGCGCGCACCACCGATCCACTGAACGAAGGCCCCGGGAAGAGCCCACAGAGCAAGGCTCGCCAGCGTCTGCGGGTGCGCTCCGGCGTCGATGGCAGCCGCATAGACGCGGTCGATGGGTGGAATGAGGCCCCTTCCGAACAGGCTCGGCCACGCGAGGGCCGTAATGGGAATGGCGACGGCGAAGGCGACGAGAGTGGCGAGCAACTGCTGGCGCCGCCCGTCCAGCTCGAACGCCGGCCCACAGCCCGCCCGCAGGATCGTCCCCGCCTTCAGGTCGTAGCCCATGTCGGCGAAGCATGGCCCCGTGGCCGCGGTGAAGCCGGTGAGCAAGGCGAGCGCCAGGGGCGGAAACCCCGCCAGGAGGCCCAGCATCAAGGTCACGAGGGCGAGCGCATAAGCGGGAAACCAGCCGCTCTGCATGGCCGCCAGCCCCACCACCAGTTGATGGGTGAGAGCAGCCGCAGCCGCGAACACGACGAAGGCCGCCAGCATCCACGGATCGAGCTCAGCCGCGAGGCCTCCGGCAACAGCGATGAATGCCGCAATGGCAACGAACGCCGCCGCGCCACCCATGAGCGTACGGCCCGACCGGCGAGACGCCGCCGCGCCCACGGCTCCGGTGGCGTCGGCGTTGAGGTGGGGGGCGATCTGCGCAAGAGCAACGAGCGCCGCGCCGATCATCATACCATGCGGCAGCAACGTGGGATCGACGCCGAGGCGCTGGATCCAGGGGGCACCCCCACCCGCAGCGAGCCAGCCGCCGGGGATTTTCGCCAACAGCCCGGCGCAGAAGGCGGACAAGGCAGGCACGCTGCCGATGAACGCGACCCCGAAAGCGAGCATGGGCAGCCCCATCGCCCCACCCGCCAGCCCAACACCACCGCCAAGGACCAGCGTGCGGCCTGCCCTGCGGCCAGAATCCCCCATCCGGATCACCTCGGCCGCGGCAACCCCGGGCGGCCAAGCTCCTTCGGCCGGAAAGATCGCGGTGCCATAGAGGCGATAGAGCATGATCGCGTCGATGATCATCGCCATGGCCACGCCGGCGAACAACGGCGCGATGAGGTCCGCCCGGCCGAGAAGGAAAGGAATGCCGATGGGCAGCAGCAGGCTGTTGGCTGCTCCGAAAGTGGCGCTGGACATGGCGCTCTGCACCAGGTTCTGCGCATGCGGCGACCGGTAGCCGGCAAACGCCACCAGCGGGATGCGCCCCAACGTCATCGCGGCCATGGCGCCGATGACGGACGTGTTCGGGGTGATGCCAAGCGATGCGATCAGGTCGAGCCCGATCAGCGCGCCGGCGACCGAAACCGCCACGATGGGTAGAAGGAGAGCGGCCGATATCGCTCGGGGATGGACCGCCTGCTGTTCGGGTTCGACGTTGACGCTGTCGTTCATGATGCGCGTTCAAAGATCCCGAAGGTGAGAAACGAAGCCTGGCAGGCAAAGGCGCCATTGGATGGGATAAGATGGCGCGAATGCTGGCGCACGCGACGCCGGAACGACTCCGCTCCACCCCACCCACGCACATTAGGCGGATGATATCCGGGCGGCATCACCATATCTGGGGATCGCCATAAAGCTCGCGTGCTGAGGCGGTGCCCGCCATGTTTCGCGTCATTACTTCTGGGGATGCTTGGCTTGCCGATCGCGGGCAGCCTTCCGCCCGACGCCTTTGCCCATCGCGTTCTTCACGCTCCTTTGGGCGGACGGCCGATTGCCTGCCCCAGGAAGGAAGCGCCATTGCCTCGCTTGCTGAAGACCGACGAACTGGAATTCCTCGCCACCGGCGCCTGGATCCTCGGCACGGGCGGCGGCGGATCGCCTTATGCCTCGTATCTGGGCGTGCGGCGCTTCCATGACGAGGGCGGCCGCATCACGCTCATGGACCCCGATGAGCTCGACGACGACGACCTTGTCGCCGTGGTGTCCACCATGGGGGCGCCGCTCGTCTTCCAGGAGCGCATGACCGATGCCGACTTTGCCCTCAAGCCCGTGCGCGCCATGGAGGATTATCTTCGCCAGCCGTTCCGCGCGGTGATGAGCGTGGAAGTCGGCGGGTGCAACGCCTTCCAGCCGCTGCTGGTGGCGGCCGCATGCGGCCTGCCGGTGGTGGATGCCGATGCCATGGGCCGCGCCTATCCCGAGGCGCAGATGCAGAGCTTCTCCATCGCCGGGCTGAACATGGTTCCGCACGCTGTGGCGGACGTGCGCGACAATGCGGTGCTCATCACCCGGGCCGCCGGCTGGCACGAGATGGAGCGCGTGCGCCGGAAGGTGTGCACCGAGTTCGGATCGGTCGCCACCACCTGCCAGGCGCCCCGCACGGGGGCAGAGATCAAGCGCTTCGCCGTTCTGCGCACTCTGTCGCAGGCCATCGCCCTCGGCCGCGAGGTGCACCGCGCCCGCGCCGCCCACGAGGACCCGGTCGAAGCCACGGTGCGCGCGGCCGCCGGCATCCGGCTGTTCGGAGGCAAGGTGGCGGACGTACAGCGCCAGACGACGGAAGGCTTTCTGCGCGGCGATGTGCGCCTCGACGGTCTCGATGCGGATGAAGGCGCCACGTTCGAGATCGCGTTCCAGAACGAATTCACCATCGGCCGGCGTGATGGGGCGGTGGCCGTGACCACCCCCGACCTCATCTGCGTGCTGGATGCCGTCACGGGCGAGGCCATCGGCACGGAGAGCCTGCGCTTCGGCCAGCGCGTGACGGTGATCGCTCTGCCTGCGCCGGCGATCCACCGCTCACCGGAGGGCCTTGCCCATGTGGGGCCCCGCGCCTTCGGCTACGACGTGGATTTCCGCAGCGTGTTCGACGGCAACGAGGAGGCCTGCCCATGAGCCGCATCGGCATCGACGTTGGCGGAACCAACACGGACGCCGTCCTTATCGACGGCGACAAGGTGCTGGCCGCAATCAAGAGCCCCACCACCGCGGATGTCTCGGACGGCGTGCGCCGCGCTCTTGCCGATCTGATGGCGCAGGCGGCGTCTCTCCCGACCGCGCCCCGCATCGACGCGGTGATGATCGGCACGACCCATTTCACCAATGCAGTGATCGAGCGGCGCGCGCTCGACAAGGTGGCGGCTCTGCGCATCGGCCTTCCCGCCAATGCGGGATTGCCGCCCTTCATCGGCTGGCCGGCGGATCTTGCCGGGGCCATGGGCGGCTCCGTGCACATGGTGCGTGGCGGCCATGATTATGATGGGCGGTCCCTGGTGCCGCTGGACCGCGCGGCCGTCCGCACCGAGGCGCGGCGCATGGCCGACGCCGGGCTCACTGCCATCGCCATCACCAGCGTCTTCTCTCCGCTCACCGATGAATGCGAGCGGGAGGCGGCTGAGATCGTGAGCGAGGAGGTCAGCGGCGCCCGCATCACCCTTTCCCACGAGATCGGCCGGATCGGCCTGCTGGAGCGGGAGAATGCCGCCTTGCTGAATGCCGGCCTGCAAAGCCTTGCGCGGCGCACCACGGCTGCCTTCGCCGCAGCCATCGCCGACAGCGGCCTTGAGGCGCCTTTGTTCCTCACCCAGAACGACGGCACCATCGTGCAGGGTTCGGTGGCTGAGAGCCATCCGGTCTATTGCTTTGCCTCCGGCCCCACCAATTCCATGCGGGGCGCGGCCTTTCTCTCCGGCATCGCGGACGCGTTGGTGGTGGACGTGGGCGGTACCACCAGCGACGTGGGCTGCCTGAAGGCGGGCTTTCCGCGCCAAGCCAACGCGGCGGTGGAAATTGGCGGAGTCCGCACCCTGTTTCGTATGCCCGACCTCCTCTCCATCGGCCTGGGCGGCGGCACCGAGATCTCCCCTGACGGACGGCGCATCGGTCCTGGCAGCGTAGGGTTCCGGTTGCCGGAGAAGGCTCTCGTCTTCGGCGGCGACACCCTCACCGCCTCCGACGTGGCGGTGGCCGCCGGACGGCTCGACCTTGGCGACCGCGGAAAGGTCGCAAGGCTGCCCGCTGCTCTTGTGGCGCAGGGCCTCGCGCGCATGGAGCACATGATCGCCGACGCCGTGGACCGGATGCGCACCGACGCCACGCCCCTGCCCCTGCTGGCCGTGGGCGGCGGCAGCTTCCTGGTGCCGGATCAGATGCCCGGCATCTCGCAGGTCGTACGCGTTCCCCATTATGCGGTCGCCAATGCCGTCGGCGCAGCCATCGCCCAGGTGAGCGGCGAGGTGGACCGCATCTTCACCGGCCTCACCCGCGAGGAGGCCCTCGGACGGGCGCAGGCGGAAGCCACCCGACGGGCGATCGCCGCCGGCGCGGAGCAGGCAAGCCTCCAGACCCTGGAGATGGAGGATCTGCCCATTGCCTATCTCCCTGGCAATGCCCGTCGGGTCCGTGTTCGCGTCATCGCAGATATCGCCATGGCCGATGTTCGTGCCGAAGCTCCATCCTGATCACCGGGAAGCGGCATCCACCAAGCCAGACGACGCCCCGGATGTGTCGAACGAGCCTGAGCTTGCTCCCGCGCTCCCTCCCCTATGAAAGGCGGGCATGATGCAAACTGCCGAGAACGCGTGGCGCCATGTGACACGGATCTTCCACAGCATCAGCCGAAACCTGTGCCTGTGTCCGATGATGCTGATCCTGCTCTGCGCCAGCACCGGGACATGGGCCTCATCGGCACCCGAGGGACCGGGCACGATCATCTCGGCGGAAGCGATGCCGGGCGCCCCGGACGGAGCCACCGCCTATAAGATACTCTATCGCTCGGAAAGCCAGTCCGGCGAGTTGATCCCAGTGTCCGGGGTCATCATCATTCCTCCAGGCGCGCCACCACCCGGCGGCCGGCCGGTCGTCGCCTGGGCCCACCCGACAACCGGAATAGAAAGCCGTTGCGCTCCGTCGCTCGCGCGCGTCTTCTTCGAATCCGTGCAGGGTCTCCGCGACATGCTGGCGCGCGGCTATGTGGTTACCGCCACAGACTATCCCGGCCTCGGCACACCGGAAGTGCATCCTTATCTGGTGGGCGTCAGTGAGGGACGAGCCGTCTTGGATTCGGTTCGCGCCGCCCGGGCCCTTCCCACCGCCGACGCCGACCGTCGCTTCGCGGTATGGGGGCATTCGCAGGGCGGGCACGCCGCGCTTTTCGCAGGGCTACTGGCCCGCCAATATGCTCCCGAACTCGCCCTGGCGGGCATCGCGGTTGCGGCTCCGGCCACCGACCTCAGGGCGCTGATGCGTGATGACCAGGGGACGGGCGGCGGCAACAACATCACCGCCATGACGCTTTGGTCGTGGTCGCGATACTACGGTGCGTCCATCACATCGGTGGTGGAGCCGGCGGCGATCCCCGTCATCGACCAGCTTGCCGGTGAGTGTATCGAACGCTGGTTCGACGTGCTGATCCGGAGGGAACCAACCCGCGCGCTCATGGCGGGCTTCCTCACGGTGGGAAATCTTGCGGACACCGAACCTTGGAAGCGGCTCCTCGCGCTCAACACGCCAGGCGTATTGCCTCCCGACATCCCCGTTTTCATCGCCCAGGGCGCGGATGACCACTGACGTTGCCCCCAAGTTTTATCCAGTTCTGAGTTCGCTCTGGTGGTTTGCGTT
>DAIPYB010000141.1:0-6724 GCA_036782955.1 Pseudoxanthobacter sp.
CCGAGGGCGGCGGCGATGCACCGCTAGCGGACCTGACCGATGGCCTCGGCCAGCCGCTGGGGCCGGCGGGCGGGCGCCGCGGCCTCGTCAGCGGCACTTATTTCCACGCCATGGCAGCGGAGCAGCCGGCATGAGCGACCTGACCCTGCTGGTCATAGGCATCGGTGCCGGCGATCCGCGCCACATGACGGTGGCCGCAATCGAGGCGCTCAACAGCGCCGATCTGGTGCTGCTGCCGCTGAAGGGGCCGCAGAAGGACGATCTGGCGGAACTGCGCCGCGAGATTTGCCGGCGCTTCCTGAATAACCCGGCCACGCGGGTCGTCGGCTTCGACCTGCCGGTGCGCGACGGGCAGTTACCCTATCGGGAGGCGGTGGACCTCTGGCACGATGCCATCGCCGCCTGCTGGCGGGCGGTGATCGGGCGGGAGGCGCCCGCGGGCGGGCGCATCGCCATTCTGGTCTGGGGCGATCCGTCGCTTTATGACAGCACGCTGCGCATCGCCGCGCGCCTTAAAGCACAGGGAGTGGGGCTGAAAACGGAGGTGATACCCGGCATAACGGCCATTCAGGCCCTGACCGCCAGCCACGGCATCGCCCTCAACACCATCGGCGGCATGGTGGCGATCACCACCGGCCGGCGCCTGCGCACGGAGGGCTTTCCGCCGTCGACGGATACCGCGGTCGTGATGCTTGATGCCGGAATGGCCTTCGAGGGGCTCGATCCCGATGGGTTCGACATCTGGTGGGGGGCCTATCTCGGCACTCCGGATGAAATCCGGCTGGCCGGTCGGCTGCGGGATGTGACCGGGCCGATCCGCGAGGCCCGCGCGCTGGCGCGGGCGCGCAAGGGCTGGATCATGGATACCTATCTGCTGCGCCGTGCCGGCTGAGCACCGGTCATGCCGGCGGCAACCGATGAAACCCGCCCTGCCAGTAGAGCAGCGGAGGGGTCTGCTTGGCAGGCGCGCGGATCTCCGCCACATGGCCGATCAGGATCATGTGTGACGCGTGGGCGATGGTTTCTTCCAGCGTGCAGTCGATGACGGCGAGGGCACCGGCAAGGCCAAGAGTGCCGGTGGAGAGCGGCTGCCAGACCGCATCTTCATAGCGTGCCGCACCCTGCCTGCCGCCATGGCCGGCGAACGATTCCGCCACATGCTGCTGGTCGTGGGCCAGAATGTTGACGCAGAACGCGCCGTGGCGCTGCAGCACCGGCCACGACGACGACGTTCGGTTGAGGCTCACCAGCACGGACGGTACATCGGCCGAAAGCGATGACACCGACGTGGCGGTGAAGCCGGTGCGGTCTTCTCCGCGGCCTATGGTGATGACGCTGACGGCGCCGGCAAGCTGGCGCATCGCGGTGCGGAAGGCCGCTGCCGTGACATCGTCCGCGCCCGGCGTTGTTAAAGGCAACGGGGCATTCATCAGGAAGCCATCCTCGGGATTTGAGACGTTCTGCGGCGACGGGACCGCCCGGTGCCGGGGAGCGGGGGGGCTTTCGACACCGGGCGGCCCCTCGACACATCCGGCCCCGGTGAGGGGGATGGGACCGGATGAGGCAGCAAGGGCGAGGGAGCCTCAGCCGCGCGCGGCGGTATAGCGGTTCGCCGGCACCGGAATGCCGAGGCTGTCACGCAGCGTGGTGCCCTCATATTCCTCGCGGAACAGTCCGCGACGGCGCAGTTCCGGCACCACGAGCGAAATGAAATCGTCGAGGCTTGCCGGCAGTGTCGGGAACATAAGGATGAATCCGTCAGCGGCGCGGGTCTCGAACCACTCTTCCATGAAGTCGGCGATTTCCGCCGGCGTTCCGGTGATGCCGTTGCCGGTATGCTTCTCGGCATAATGGCGGATCAGTTCGCCCACCGTATGCCCCTGCTTCACGAAATCGAGCAGTTCATCATAGAGCGCGCGCGACCCGCGCGGCCCGCCTTCCGGCAGGCGCTCCATGGGGAACGGCTTGTCGAGCGGCACGCCGCTGAGGTCGGCCTCGAGGAACTCCGACAGCATCAGCAGTCCGACATCGGGGTGCAGCTTGTCTATGAGGAAATCGACCTTTGCCTGCGCCTCGGCCCGCGTCTCGCCGACATTGACGACGACGCCGGGCATGATCTTCATTTCATCCGGCCCGCGGCCATAGTGGGCCATGCGGTCCTTCACGGTCTTGTAGAAGGCGCGGTTGCGGTCGATGTTGGAGGCCAGCGAGAACACGATCTCGGCGGTTCGGGCGGCAAGCTCGATGCCGGCCGGCGAGCCTCCAGCCTGCGCGATCACCGGCCGGCCCTGCGGCGTGCGGGCGCTGTTGAGCGGTCCGCGCACGCGGAAATGCTTGCCGGCATGGTCGAGGATGTGGAGCTTGTCCTTGTCGTAATAGACGCCGCTTTCGCGATCGAGCAGCAGTGCGTCGGCCTCGAATGAATCCCAGAGGCCGAATACGACTTCCATGAACTCCTCGGCCCGCTCATAGCGCCATGCATGCGGCGGCAGTCCGTCATAGCCGAAATTGAAGCCGGCCTCGTTGTGGTCGGAGGTCACCACGTTCCAGCACGCCCGTCCACCGCTCAGGTGATCGATGGAGGAGAAGATGCGGGCGACGTTGAACGGCTCGTAGAAGCTGGTGGAGACGGTGCCGACGAAGCCCAGCCGTTCGGTGGTGACCGACAGCGCGGAGATCAGCGACATCGGCTCGAAGCGGTTGGCCTTGGTCGGTTGCCGGCTGAGCGCATCCGGGTCGCCGACGGCGGCGGCCGGCGAATCCGCCACGAACATGAAATCGAATTTCGCCGCTTCGGATTTCTGCGCCACGTTCAGGAAATGCCGAAAGCTGTTGGCCGCGCCGACATCGCTGGCCGGATGCAGCCAGCCGGCCGGATGGAACCCGAAGGTGTAGGAAAAAGTGCCGAGCTTGAGCTTGTCCTGACGCTTGCCGGTCATGATGCCTCTGCATTCCCTGAGGAAGTTGCTGCCTGCGGTCACGTGCCGTTTCCCGGCCGTGTCCCGTGGCGGCTTTGTTTTGTCTGAAAGACGACAGTGGCCAGTATGATCCCGCGCCCCGGCGGAACAAGCGCTTCGGCGATGCGTTTTATTTTAGCTCAGCTAAACTGTTGCCCGGTTCTCCCGATGCTTGCCGGGCGCGCGCCAGCCCCTGCACCCAACCGCGAAACGCCGGTCCGAAGGGCTTCTGCAGGGCCGCGCGATCCCATGCAAGAAAGTAGCTTTCCGGCAGCGGCAGGCGGATGTCGAACGGCACCACCAGCGTGCCGACCGCCAGCTCGTCCCCGATCATGGAATGCTGGGCAAGCACGAAGCCGCGGCGGTTGACGGCGGCATCGATTGCCGTGCTCGACAGGGCAAACGACACCAGCGGATCGATTTCGACCGGTGCCAGCGATAGCCGGCGCGCCAGATCGCTCCAGCGCGGAAAGGGCAGGAACTCGCGATCCCACTCGATATGCAGCAGGGGGAAGCGGAAGATATCAGCCGGGCTTTGCAGCACGGCGCCTTCCAGCAGGGCCGGCGCGCAGGCCGGCACCACGTGGTCGCGGAACAGTTCCGCATACTGGGCGTGGCGGCTGGCACGACTGCCGTAGGTGAGGCGGAAATCGACGTTGTCGGTGCCGAACCGGGGCTCCAGATCGGTGCCGATCAGGCGCACGTGCGCCTCGGGGTGGATGGCCTGCCAGTCGAAGATGTGACGGCCGAGCCATTTGTTGATGACGGAGGAAAGCGCGCTGACCACGAGGCTGGAATCGGCGCGTGCCCGCTCCAGACGCTGCCCGGCGAGCGCGAATTGCCGGAACCCCTGTGCGATGTCCTGATAATAGAGTCGTCCCCATCGCGTCAGTTCCACGCGGCGGCCATGCCGCTCCACGAGGCTGACACCGAGGCATTCTTCTGCCTTGCGGATCTGCTGGCTGATGGCACCGGGCGTGACGCCCAGTTCGGTCGCGGCCGCGCCGACGCTTCCGCACCGGCCAACGGCCTCGAACGCCTGAAGGGCCCTGAGCGGTACCGTCGTCACGGGCGGCTTCCTCCTTGCGTGTCATGTTCCGGCGTGGTTGCCGGCCGGCGGCACTGGCCGAAGATAGGCATCATATTGTCGGCATGCCATAAGGCTGACCTTCATCGGGGGAAGGCTTGCGTCTCGGCGCAAATTGTCTAGACATATATTCTCCGATGCAAGGGGAACGAAATGCGGGTCGCAGCCAGCAACACCTTCCGGCGCATGCCCTGGAAGAACGGCAAGGGCGAGACGGCTGAGATCGCCATTGCGCCGGCTGGCGCCGGCATCTCCGATTTTCTGTGGCGCATCAGCATGGCAACCGTCGCCGAGGACGGGCCGTTTTCGCTGTTTCCCGGCACGGACCGCACCCTCGCCGTGCTTGATGGCGCGGGCATTCGCCTTGCCATCGATGGCGCGGAGGAGTTCGCGCTGACGGCTCAGGATTCGCCCATATCGTTTCCGGCCGATGTCGCCACCACGGCGCGTCTGATCGGCGGACCGATTCACGACCTCAATGTCATGACGCGGCGCGACGGCTTCCACCACGCAATGCGCCTTGTCCGTGCGCCGGAGCGGATTGATGCCGCATCAGCCGTCACGGTGGTGCTGGCGCTGACGCCGCTGGCGGTAACCGGCACGGAGGGAACGGCCGACCTGACCCGGCTGGACGCTGTTTTCGCCGGCCCGGGCGAAACGCTGAATCTGACGGACGGGCCCGGCGCCGCCGCGCTTGTCATTACTATCGATGCGCTCTGATCCGGACGAGAAGCGCACGGGAGCGGCCCATGACCATTGTCAATATCGATGACCTGCGCGAGGCGGCCCGGAGACGGCTGCCGAAGCTGTTCTACGATTATATCGATGGCGGGTCGTTCGCGGAGACGACGCTTCAGGCAAACCGGTCCGACTTCGGCCGCTACCGTCTCGAGCAACGCGTCCTGACCGGAATGGCCGCGGAGCCGGACCTCTCCACCAGTTTTCTCGGCGGGCGCCATGCGTTGCCGTTCATGCCGGGCCCTGTCGGTTTTCTGGGGCTCTATCGCGGCGGCGGCGAGATATTGGCCGCGCGGGCCGCGCACAGGGCGGGCGTGCCGTTCTGCCTCTCCACCTTTTCCATCGCGGGCATCGGAACCCTTGCGCGACGGACGCAGGGTGAACTGCATTTCCAGCTCTATATATTGACCGACCGCACGCTGATGGACGAACTGCTGCAGGCGGCGACCGAGGCCGGCGTCGGCACGCTCTATCTGACGGTCGATACAGCGATAACCGCCGTCCGTGAAAAAGATGTGCGCAACGGCTTCCGGTCGGCGACCCGGCCGACCCCGCGCATGCTGGCCGGCATGGCACGGCGTCCCGGCTGGTGTCTTGATGTGCTGAAGGCCGGGTGGCCGGCCGTGGAAGCCGTGACCCACCGGCCTGATTTCGGTCGCGGGGCCCTTGAGCACGCTGCAAATCTCTCCCGTCGCATCGACAAAAGCCTTACATGGCGGGATGTCGCCGGCCTGCGCGCGCGCTGGCCGGGCCGGCTCGTCATCAAGGGTGTGCTTTCCGCGCAGGATGCGGTGCAGGCGCGCGACTGCGGGGCAGACGGCGTGGTCGTCTCCAACCACGGTGGGCGCCAGCTTGACGGGGCATCATCGACGATTGCCGTTCTGGAAGAGGTGCGTGCCGCCGTCGGACCGGATTTCGATGTCCTGATCGACGGCGGCTTCCGTCGCGGCAGCGATATCGCGTGCGCGCTGGCACTGGGTGCCAGCGGCATCCTGCTCGGCCGGGCGGTCGCCTTCGGGCTGGCTGCCGGCGGCGAGGAGGGGGCATTCCGTGCGCTGGATATCCTGCGCACGGAACTGTCGCTTACGCTGGCCCTGATGGGGCTGCCCTCGGTTGACGCCTTGAAGGCCGCCGGCGCATCGGCCATCCGTCGCGCCTGATGTCATTTAGATGCCGGCGTCTTCGGCTTCCACGCCGGCATCTGGGCCTTTGTCATTCTTGCCTTTGTCGCCCGGTGCTTTGTCCTTGCGCATCATCCTCTCGAGCACGCCGGTCAGCACCGCCGAGACGACGAAGGTGAGGTGCAGCAGCATGTACCAAAGAATCTTGTTGTCCGGATATTTGTCGGCGTTCATGAACACCTGAAGCAGGTGGATCGATGAAATGGCGATGATGGAGGAGGCTACTTTCAGCTTCAGCGTGCCGGAATCGAGCTTGCCGAGGAAGCTGAGGTCTTTCGTCGTCTGGTCAAAGCGGCTGACGAAGTTCTCATAGGTGGAAATCAGCACCATGACGATCAGGCTGGCGACAAGGGCGGCGTCGATCAGGCCCAGCATCGCAAGGATCATGTCGTATTCGTCATAGACGAACACGTTCAGGACCACCTTGGACAGCTTCAGGGTGAAGGCGATGGCATAAACGCCCAGCGCCACCGAAAGCCCGAGCAGAAACACCACCAGCAGCCACCGGCTGGCCAGCAGGCACCGCTCGAGCAAAAGCTCAACCGCCTTCATACGGCACTCTCCTTCATTCGTTTTCAGACGCGGCTCATACGCAGGGGCCGGCTCGTCCCCTGTTCGATAGTCGGCGACCCGGCTTCCCGCAACAACAGGCCCGTCAAACACGACTCGCGTGGCCTCGTTTGCGACTCGGCTTCAGCGATTCTTGCTGTGCTGTGGAGTTATCCACAATGATTCACAGGTGGCGGGGTATTGCTGGGTTG
>DAIPYB010000142.1:0-6724 GCA_036782955.1 Pseudoxanthobacter sp.
GACCGGCGGCAGATGCCGCAGGAAGGCATAGAGATCGGCGATGTCGCGATCACTCATCCGGGCGAAGGACGGATAGGGTAAGGCCGGATAATAGGCGTGACCATCGGCGCCCGCCCGTGGCGCATGGCCCGGTCGCGGTGGAAGATGTCGATGCCGGTCCGATCGATGAAGTGGCGCTGTTCCATCTCGTCAATGCGGTGCAGGCGGGAGGGCACCTCATTCTCTCCGCGCGCACGCCGCCGTCGCAGTGGAAAGTGCGGCTGCCGGATCTGGCGTCGCGCCTGCGCGCGGCCACCCGCGTCGCCATCGACGAGCCGGACGACGGCCTGTTGCACCGCGTGCTGGTGAAGCTGTTCGCCGACCGCCAGCTATCGGTCGATCCCGGCGTCATCGCCTATGCGCTGGCGCGGATGGAGCGTTCGTTTGCCGGGGCAAACGCGCTGGTGGCGATGGTCGATCATCAGGCGCTGGCGTTGCGCCGCCCGGTGACGCGGGCCATCATGGCCGAGGTCATGGCGCGCATGGACGACGGCGATAACGGGGCGCAGTGACTCTGTGCACAGGCAGTGCGAAAAAAGCGTCATACTGGGGGCATAACACCTCCCAAGAAGAACTGTCGCCAAGAAGAATTGCCGCCAAACGGAGCCATCATGGATATCGACACCGCCGCCCCTTTCGAGACCGCGCCGGTCGCCCCTGTGATCCCTGAAGGCAGCACCGTGAACCTGCGCCACGACCCCTCCCGTTTCGTCAACCGGGAATTGTCGTGGCTGCAGTTCAATCTCCGGGTTCTGGAGGAGGCCGCCAATACGCGCCACCCGGTGCTGGAGCGCCTGCGCTTCCTGTCCATCTCGGCCAACAATCTCGATGAGTTCTTCATGGTCCGCGTCGCGGGCCTGCGCGGCCAGTTCCGCGCCCGCATCACCGAGCGTTCCGATGACGGCATGACGCCGCGCGAGCAGCTGACGCGGGTGGGCGAGGCTGTCGGCCGGCTGCAGAGCGCCCAGCAGGACCAGTGGCGCGCGCTGCGCGGCGAACTGGTCGAATATGGCATCGTGCTGGTGGAGCCGGGCGACCTGACGCCGGGCGAGGCCGAATGGCTGGACGAGTTCTTCCTCGCGCACGTCTTTCCCGTGCTGACGCCGCTCGCCATCGATCCGGCGCACCCGTTCCCCTTCATTCCCAATCTGGGCTTCTCGCTGGTGCTGGAGCTGATGGCGCCCGGCGGGGAAAAGATGATCGCCCTCATCCGCGTGCCGGCGCAGGTGGAGCGCTATATCCGCCTGCCGGCACAGGAGGGCGCGGCGCCGGGGGCCGCGCGCTTCATCGCCCTTGAGAACGCCATCGGCATTTTCACCGGGCGCCTTTTTCCCGGCTATCAGGTGACCGGCGACGGCGCCTTCCGCGTCATCCGTGATTCCGATCTGGAAATCGAGGAGGAGGCGGAGGATCTGGTGCGCCTGTTCGAGACGGCGCTCAAGCGCCGCCGGCGCGGATCGGTGATCCGGCTGGAAATCGAGCACTCCACCCCGGAGCCGCTGCAGCGCTTCGTGGCCTCCGCGCTGGGGGTGGTGGACGAGGAAATCTTTCTCGTCAACGGCGCACTGGCACTGAAGGACCTCGCCAGCCTCGTCAGCCTCGACCGGCCGGACCTGAAGTTCGTGCCCTATACCCCGCGCTTCCCCGAGCGCGTGCGCGAGCACGGCGGCGATTGTTTCGCGGCCATCGGCCAGAAGGACCTCGTCGTTCACCACCCCTATGAATCGTTCGACGTGGTGGTGCAGTTTCTGGCGCAGGCCGCACGCGACCCCGACGTGGTCGCCATCAAGCAGACGCTCTATCGCACCTCCAAGGACTCCCCCATCGTCCGCGCCCTGATCGAGGCGGCGGAGGCCGGCAAGTCGGTGACCGCGCTGGTGGAGCTGAAGGCCCGTTTCGACGAGGAAGCCAACATCCGCTGGGCGCGCGACCTTGAGCGCGCCGGGGCGCAGGTGGTGTTCGGCTTCCTTGAGCTGAAGACCCACTCCAAGCTTTCCATGGTGGTGCGCCGCGAGGGCGGACGACTGGTCAGCTATTGCCACATCGGCACGGGCAACTATCATCCCATCACCGCGCGGATCTACACCGACCTGTCGTTCTTCACCGCCGACCCCGAAATCGGTCAGGACGTGGCGCGCATCTTCAATTTCATCACCGGCTATGCCCGCCCGGCCGAGCTGACGCACATGGCGATTTCGCCGCTGACGCTGCGCCAGCGCATCCTCGACCATATCGCGGCCGAAATCTCCCACGCCCGCAACGGGCGCACCGGCCAGATCTGGATGAAGATGAACTCGCTGGTGGATGCCCAGATCATCGATGCGCTCTATGACGCCAGCGCCGCCGGCGTCGAGATCGACATCGTGGTCCGCGGCATCTGCTGCCTGCGGCCCGGCGTGCCGGGCTTGTCGGAGAACATCCGCGTCAAGTCGATCGTCGGCCGCTTCCTCGAACACAGCCGCATCTTCTGCTTCGGAAACGGGAACGGCTTGCCCTCGCCGCAGGCCGTTGTCTATATCGGCTCGGCGGATTTGATGCCGCGCAATCTCGATCGCCGCGTCGAGGCGCTGGTGCCGATTCTGAACCCCACGGTTCACGCCCAGATCCTTGACCAGATCATGGTGGCGAACATGGCGGACAACGAGCAGAGCTGGCAGTTGCTGCCGGATGGCGGACATCGCCGGATTCATCCGGCGGAGGGGGAAGAGTCGTTCAATGCGCACGAGTTCTTCATGACGAACCCGTCGCTGTCCGGGCGCGGCAAGTCGTTGCAGACCGACAAGCCGAAGCCGGTTTCCTCGCGGCTCGGCCGCTGATGCCGGCGCCCATCCGAGATTTCCCGATCATTCAAGCCGGACAAGGCTGCACTGAGAAGGTTGGCGTTCCGTGGTAGAACTGGCTCCGGGCCGCCTGCCCGGATTTGGTCCGATTGCCGTTATCGACATCGGCTCGAATTCCGTCCGACTGGTGATCTACGAGCGGCTCTGCCGCGCGCCCACCGTGCTGTTCAACGAAAAGGTGCTGGCGGGTCTGGGCCGCGGCGTCGGCCGCTCCGGGCGGCTGATGACGGATGCGGTGGCGCTGGCGCTGGCGGCCGTGCGCCGTTTCCGCGCCATCTGCGACCACATGGAGGTGCGCACCCTCGACGTGATCGCCACCGCCGCCGCCCGCGATGCGGAGAACGGACCGGCCTTCATCGCGGAAGTCGAGCGCATCTGCCGGGTGCCGGTGGATATCCTGTCCGGCCCGGAAGAAGCGCGCCGCTCGGCGCTCGGCATCGTTTCCGGCGTGTGGAAGCCGGACGGCATCGCCGGCGATCTCGGCGGCGGCAGCCTTGAACTGGTGGACGTGGTTGGCGAAACCATCGGTCTCGGCCGCACCTATCCGCTCGGCGGCCTGCGCCTTCAGGACATGTCGGACGGCTCGGTGCGCAAGGCCGAGCGCCTTGCGGCGGAGGCCCTTGCCGGCAGCGAGATCCTGGCGAAGGGGCAGGGGCGCGATTTCTACGCCATCGGCGGAACATGGCGTTCGCTGGCCCGGCTGCACATGTTCCAGACCGGCTACCCGCTGCATGTGATGCACCAATATTCCATTCCGGCGGCCGAGGCGCTGGAGTTCTGCCGCGCGGTCGCGCGCGGCAGCATCGATGCGCTCGATTCGGTGGAGGTGGTGTCCCGCCAGCGCCGCGCGCTGCTGCCGTTCGGCGCCGTGGTGCTGGGGCAGATCATCCTCGCCTCCAAGCCGCGTGCGGTGGTGGTGTCTGCCCTCGGCATCCGCGAGGGACTGCTGTTCGAGCGCCTCGACGAGCGCGAGCGCGCGCGCGATCCGCTGCTGGCGGCGGCCGAGGAACTGGCGCTGCTGCGTGCCCGTTCGCCGCGCCTGACGCGGGAACTGGGCAGCTGGACCGGAGAGGTCTTCCGCGCCGTCGGGCTGGACGAGACCGACGAGGAGGCGCGCCTGCGCCTTGCCGCCTGCCTGCTGTCCGACATCGGCTGGCGCGCGCACCCGGACTATCGCGGCGAACAGAGCCTTGCGCTGATCTCCAACGCAGCCTTCACGGGCATCGATCACCATGGCCGCGCCTTCCTGGCGATGGCGGTCTATTACCGTCATTTCGGCCTCGTCGACGACGCCATCAGCCCGCGGCTGAGGGAACTGGTTTCGACCCGCCTCAAGGAGCGCGCCCGCTGCCTCGGCGCGGCGCTGCGGCTGGCCTCGGTGCTGACGGCGGCGGCGCCCGGCATGATCGGGCGGGTACGGCTGGAGGCTTCCGGCGACCGTCTGGTGATGAGCCTGCCGACGAATCTGGCCGCGCTCGACGGCGAGATCGTGCGCAAGCGGTTTGAGCAGCTTGGCCGGCTGGTGGGCATGTCGGTGGAGGTCGCCGTGCGCGACTGACCGGCCTTCTGTTGTTTGTGCTTTAAACGAAGCCGGCCCGCGGTGAGGAATGCCGCGGGCCGGTTTCGTTCAGAGAAGGGGCGTATCGGGAAAAGGCGTCAGGATTCCGCCGTCGCCGTTGCCGCCTCGGCCCCGTTGCGGCGCGGGGCGCGTCGGCGCCGGGCCCGGCGAGGGGCGCCGCCCGGCGCGGTGACCGGTTCTTCCAGCGTCAGCACCACGACACGACGCCCGTCGAAGGCGAGCGCCAGCCGCCCGGCGCGCAAATCCAGCGCCACCTGCCCGAACATCTCGCGCCGCCAGCCTTTCAGCGCCTCGACATCGGCTTCCTCGCCGCGGGCCGCGATGGCCTCCAGATCGTCAACGGTGGCGAGAACCTTGGCGGCGACGCCGTTTTCCTCCGCGATCAGGCGCAGCAGCACCTTCAGCAGTTCGGTTGCCGCGTTGGACCCTTCCGGCACCTGCCGGTTGCCGGGCAGGCTGGGCAGCGCGCTGGCAGGCACCGACAGCGCGCGCGCAACGGCGGCCAGAATATCGGCCCCGGTGCGCGATCGCTCATAACCGCGCGGAATGGTGCGCAGGGCGCCGAGGGCGGCGGCATCGCGCGGCTGGCGGGCGGCGATCTCATAGATCGCATCGTCCTTCAGGATGCGGCCGCGCGGCACGTCGCGGGTCTGGGCCTCGCGCTCGCGCCATGCTGCCAGTTCTTTCAGGACAGCGAGTTCCGTCGGCTTCTTCACCCGCATCTTGAGGCGTTGCCAAGCCTTGTCGGGGTCGCTCTCATAGGTTTCCGGCGAAGTGAGGACAGCCATTTCCTCCGCCACCCAGCCATCGCGCCCCTTGGCGTCAAGATCGGCGATCAGGTGGCGATAGACATCGCGCAGATGCGTCACATCGGCCAGCGCGTAGGCAAGCTGCACATCGGAAAGCGGGCGCTGCGACCAGTCGGTGAAGCGCATCGACTTGTCGAGCTGGGTGCCGGTGATCTTGGCGACGAGCTGGTCGTAGGAGATCGAGTCGCCGAAGCCGCACACCATGGCGGCGACCTGCGTGTCGAAAATCGGTGCCGGCACGGCGCCGGACAGATGGTGGAAAATCTCGATGTCCTGCCGCGCGGCATGAAACACCTTGATCACGCCGGGGTCCGCCATCAGGGCAAACAGCGGGGCGAGATCGATATCGGGCGCCAGCGGATCGATCAGCAGCGCCTCGGCGGGGCTGGCCACCTGAACCAGACACAGCTTGGGCCAGAACGTCGTCTCGCGCAGAAACTCGGTATCGACGGTGATGAAAACGTGATCGGCGAGCCGCTGGCAGGCTTCTGCAAGGGCGGCGGTGGTGGTGATTGTCGAAACCATGAGCGGCGATATCCGGTTGGTTCGCCGGCAGAGAGCGCCCTTTTCGGCAGGCAGGGAAGGGCAGCGGCGATTCGGTTTGAAAGGACAGTCAAGCGCCGATGAGCCGATCGAGCAAGCGCAGGGCATCCTTTACCGTCGCCAGACGAACGGCCGCGCGACCGATGTCGCCATAGCGGGCTTCCAGATGAAGCCGGTCGCCGCCACGCCGCGCGGCCGCCAGATGCACCAGACCCACCGGCTTTTCGGCGCTGCCGCCGCCCGGGCCGGCAATGCCGGTCACGGCCACCGCGAGATCGGCACGCGAATGGGCCAGCACCCCGGCAACCATGGCCTCCGCCACAGCACGGCTGACGGCGCCATCGGCGGCGATCAGGTCCGCCGGCACGCCGATGGCTTCCGTCTTCGCCGCGTTGGAATAGGTGACGAAGCCGCGGTCGACCACGTCCGAGGATCCGGCGATCTCCGTCAGCAGCGCCACGATCAGCCCGCCGGTGCAGGATTCGGCGGTTGCGATGGTCAGCCCGGCGGCGCGTGCACGCGCGAGCAGGGCGGCGGCGGCCGGGGCGAGGGAGCTGAGATCGGTCATGGGGCGGCCTCCGGCGGTCAGTCGGTGAAGGGCAGGCGGACGGTGGCTGTGGCCATGGCGACGATGCCCTCGCGGCGGCCGGTGAAGCCGAGCCCCTCGCTGGTGGTGGCCTTGATGCCGACCCGGTCGGGGGCGATGCCGGCAATGGCGGCGATCTTCGCCTTCATCGCCTCGCGGTGGGGGCCGACGCGCGGCGCCTCGCAGACCACGGTGGCATCGAGCTGGGCGATGATGCCACCGCGCTCATGCACCCGGCGCACCGCATCGGCCAGAAACTGCGAGGAGGCCGCACCGCGCCACTGCGGATCGGAGGGCGGGAAGTGCTGGCCGATATCGCCGTCGCCGA
>DAIPYB010000143.1:0-6714 GCA_036782955.1 Pseudoxanthobacter sp.
GGGTGAAGCTGCTCGGCTTCGACGAGCGCGGCAAGGTTCGCCTGTCGATGAAGGTGGTCGATCAGGCCACCGGCCAGGAGATCAGCGGCGAAGTCGCCTGATCGCAGCGTGTTTCACGTGAAATAAAAAGCCGGCCGGAGGGCGACCTCCGGCCGGCTTTTTTGTCTGGTGCGGCGGGGCTTCAGCCGCGCAGCGACATGCGGCGCAGGATGCGGTCGCGCACGATGAACTGGTGATAAAGTGCGGCGGCGATATGGAAGGCCGCCAGCGCGATCAGGGCATTGCCGAGAAATTCGTGGCCGTCCTTCAGCACGCCGGCAATGGCGCCGAGCGGGGCATCGAACACCGGCGGAATCGTATAGAGCCCGTAGAGCGAGATACCGCGCCCGCGGGCCTGCACGAAGGCGATGCCGAGCACCGGCACCAGAACTGCCACGAGATAGAGCAGGCCGTGGACGGAATGGGCGATCCGGCGCAGCAGCGGGTTGTCGGCGTTGAGGTCCGGGGGAACCGGGGCGGCGAAGCGCAGGGCGATGCGCGCCAGCATCAGCACCAGAATCGTCACGCCAAGGCCGGTGTGCATCTGACGCAGCACCGTTTTCGTCTCCGGCGAGACATCTTCCCAGAGAAATGTCAGCCCGTAGGCCGCCGCGATCATCAACGCGATCAGCCAGTGAAGCACGATCAGACCGGTATTGTAGCGGGTCGGGGCGGAGGAAGCTGAAGCCATGGCGCATCCGTTGCTTGGGGCGGGCACGAAACGGAAAGCCGGCACCGAGGCCAGCCTCCGCGCCGGGCGCGCGGGGAGGCTTTCCGGAATTCGTCCAAGGATACGCCGAAAGCTTGCGCGGGGCGATACGCTCAGACCGCGTGGCGGTCGTTGGCCCCGTAATAGTTGATGTACCGGGTATTGATCTCATTCACCGGCAACACGATCAGCACGTCGATGGTGCCGAACTGGCGGTCCAGAACCGCGCCGTCGCCGATCCGCGCACCAAGGCGCAGGTAGCCCTTGATGAGCGGCGGCAGGGCATGCAGCGCACTGCGGGTATCGATGGCATCCGCCGGCATCCGGTTCATCTCCACCCGACGACCGGGCAGGGCGGCGGGACGCATGCCGGCCGGTGCGAGGCAGTGATGGTGCAGGAAAGAGAGCGGCATCGCGAAGCGGTCCGCGTCGGTGCCCTCGAAACTGGCACAGCCGACCATCATCTCGCAGCCGTGCTGCACCGTGTAGGCCCAGATGCCGGACCAAAGCAGCTCCAGCGTTCGCTTGGAGCGATAGGGCTCCAGCACACAGGAGCGGCCGAGTTCGAGAATACGTAGTTTCGGCCGCTGGTCGGTGAGCGGCGAGAGATCGAACTCGGAGGCGGAATAGAACCCGCCGTGTAGGTCGGCGACCTCCCGCCGCAGCAGGCGATAGGTGCCGACCACCTTCGGCTTGCGGCGCTGGAAGCGCCGGGATTCGGGCTCGTGGTCGATGACCAGAAGGTGGTCGCAGATGTCGTCGAAGGCATCGGCATCGCGGCGGGTGGCCAGCGTGCGAGGGTCGGCGATGGCCGACATCTCCTCGTAGAACACCTTGTAGCGGATCGCCTGCGCGCGCCTGACTTCCTGCCGGGTGCGGGCGAGGCGAACCTCCAGCGGCCCGAGGCGCCCGAGGGTCGGCGCATCGGGGTCATAGGATTTCTGCCTGAGGGCGGCGATCAAGCCCGGTGCCGGCTGCAGGCCCGCGGCGGGGCGGGCGCGGAAGAAAGGCATGGCCTGACCGGCCCCGGCGAGTGCTGCCGCGGCAAGGCGGGCGGCCGGTGCTCCGAAGTCGCCGATTGCCTGCGGCATGGCGCGCAGCAGCGAACGGGCCGGTGCATCGGGCACGACATCTGTCGCAGCACCCGTGCCGAGAGCGGCTCCGGTCAGCGGCACGCCCGAAGGCTGATCGCATGGCGCAGCAACCGATCGTCTCATGCTTGCCTCCCTGACGGACTGCACCTGCCTGTCGTGACCGATGCGGCAGGACGGGCGGGCTCTCCGCTTGCGTATCTGCCGGGTGGTTCGTGTCTCCCGAACCGGCATCTCACGGGCGCATGCCCCGGACCGCCATTGCTGGAGGAGACCAACGCCTGTGGCAGGCGACGGAACGGGTCGCTGCCGGGCGATCTCCGACAAGAAGCATAATTGCCCGACGATTGTGTGACAACCGGCCCGCTCACGAGACGGTTATTTGCCGGCGAAACAAAGTCCTAAGCCGTCTTTTCGGCGTCGTCCCGACGCCCGGAACGCAGCGCAAGCCGGGCATAGGCATCCAGAATACCCACGTCCAGCGGCGCGCCGCGCAGTGCCACCGTCTGGTCGGGACGCAGCAAAACGAAGCCGTCGCCGGTCATGCTGTAGCGCCGCCGCACCTCGCCATCGGGATCGCTGGCGGCATCGATGGGGATGATGCGGACCGCGGGACCGAATTCCGTCAGTGCCATCATCAGCGGCCGGGCCACTTCCGGGTTGCCGAAGCGCAGCAGGATGTGGGCCGGGGCGGAAAAGGCATTCCACAAGGGTTCGGCCTGCGGGCTGCCGCCGGGGTGGTAGGCCGCGTTGGGCGCGCGTTCACCCACTGTCGGCTCTCCGGTGGAAACGAGCCGGCGGAAATCCGCCAGCGGCCCGTCGCGATAGGCGAAATTGAGGTCGGAGAAATCCGCCATCATGCGCCGGCGCAGCGGCGCCACGCGCGAAAGCGCGCTCACCACCACATCGCGGGTGGTGCGCGCCAGCAGTCCGCCGGCGAAGCCGGCATTGAGCCGCAACAGCGAGCTTTCGATCACCGAGCGCGCAACGGCCCGGCGCTCGGCATCATAGCTCGCGGCAAGTGCCTCCGCGTCGCCCTGCCCGCGCACCATCGCCGCAAGCTTCCAGCCGAGATTGGCGGCATCCAGAAGGCCCATGTTGAGGCCCTGTCCGCCAACCGGACTGTGGGTGTGGGCGGCATCGCCCAGGAGGAAGCAGCGGCCGGCGCGGAAACGCTCTGCCAGTTGCTGGCTGATGCGATAGGCTGCCAGCGATACCGGCTCGCCCAGCCGGAAGCCCTTCGGGCCGCAGGCGGCAAGCTGGGCACGGATCTCTTCCACCGCCGGCGGAGCGTCGCCGGCATTGTCGCCGGTGCGACGGACGATGACGCGCCAGAGGCCCGGCCGGATGGGGCACAAGGCCAGCGTGCCGCCGCCGCCCCACCACATATAAAGGGTGTCGCTTTCTTCCGGCCCCTCCAGCGGGGCGTCGCAGATGAGGTAGGTTTCCGGCTCGTCGTGGTGTTCCACGCCGATGCCGAGCAGCCCGCGCACGGCGCTGGCCGAACCGTCGCAGCCGGCGAGATAGGCGGTCCGCACGTCTTCTTCCCGCCCGTCCGGGCCGGCAAGGCGGACGGTGACGCCACCGGCATCCTGAGCCAGTGCGGAGATGGTATAGCCACGCTCCACGGTCACGCCGAGTTCGGCCAGCCGCTCCGTCATCAGCCGCTCGGTTTCGGCCTGCGGCAGCATCACCGGATGGGAGAATGCGCTGTCGCTGCCGTCGCCCGTCACGGTATCCACCAGCGTGCGGGCACCGTCGCCCAGCTTGACGCGGTTGATGGTGAGCCCGGCCGCCAGTACTTCCCCGCTCAGGCCCATCACCGACAGCGTTTCAAGGCTGCCGCTCCACAACGCCAGCGCCTTGGAGGCGGTTTCCGCCGTCGCCAGCCTGTCGACCACGCGCACGCTGATGCCGAAACGCCGGCAATTGATGGCAAGGCCAAGCCCCGCCGGCCCGGCCCCGATGATGAGCACGGCAGGAGAGGCGGAAGCATCGGAGCGGGTGGTCACAGATCAGGCACTCCTGTCGCTCGGGACGCCTAAGCGCCGGAGGATGGCACCGGCAGGCCATGTCGACAGATTGCCCGAGGCGAGGGGGCAGCCGCAACCGGCTGTTTGCCGCTTCGCGCGGCTTTGATCGGGCCTCCGCCGCCGGCCCCCGAGGTGCTTCAGTGGGCTTCGTCCCAGTTGCGGGCCGCGCGGGCATCCACCTTGAGCGGCACCGACAGGGCAATCGCCGGCAGGGGCGCCTGTTCCATCACTTCGCTCACCACGCGGATAGTCGCCTCTGCTTCCTCCGGTGCGGTCTCGAACACCAGTTCGTCGTGCACCTGCAGCAGCATGGCGGCGGAAAGCCCGGCGGCGGTGAGTGCCGCCTCCATGCGCACCATGGCACGGCGGATAATGTCGGCCGCCGAACCCTGAATCGGCGCGTTGATGGCCGCCCGCTCGTTGAAGGCACGCATCGCCGGATTGGAGGAGGCGATGTCGGGATAATGCGCCCGCCGGCCGAAGATGGTCTCCACATAGCCGTGCGCGCGGGCATAGGCCTTGGTGGCTTCCATGTAGTCGCGGATGCCGGGGAAGCGTTCGAAATATTTGCGGATGTAGGCACCCGCCTCTTCGCGGCCGATCCCGAGCTGGTTGGCAAGGCCGAAGGCGGAAATGCCGTAGATGATGCCGAAATTGATTGCCTTCGCCCGCCGCCGCACCATCGGATCCATGCCCTGCACGGGCACGCCGAACATTTCCGACGCCGTCATGGCGTGAATGTCGATGCCGTCCTCGAAGGCCTTTCGCAGCTGGGGAATATCGGCCACGTGGGCCAGAACGCGCAGTTCGATCTGGCTGTAGTCGGCCGAGATCAGCGTCTTTCCCGGTTCGGCCACGAAAGCGGAGCGGATCTTGCGTCCCTCCTCGGTGCGCACCGGAATGTTCTGGATATTGGGATCGGACGACGACAGCCGCCCGGTGGTGGTGGAGGCGAGCGAGAACGAGGTGTGGACGCGGTGCGTCTCGCCGTTCACGAAGCCGGGCAGGGCATCGGTATAGGTGGATTTCAGCTTGGCGATCTGGCGCCATGCCAGCACCCGCGCCGGCAGGTCGTGGCCCTGCGCGGCCAGTTCTTCCAGCACGTCGGCGCCGGTGGCCCACGCACCGGTCTTTGTCTTCTTGCCGCCGGCCAGAGCCATCTTGCCGAACAGGATGTCGCCGAGCTGCTTGGGCGAGGCAACATTGAAGGTCTCGCCGGCAAGGGCGTGGATCTCCGCTTCCGCGCGGGCCATTCCCTGCGCGAATTCGCCGGAAAGGCGCGACAGGATCTGCCGGTCGATGGCGATGCCGCGCCGCTCCATGCGCGCCAGAACCGGCACCATCGGGCGTTCGAGACGTTCGTAGACCGTGGTCAGCCCCTCCGCCGCCAGACGCGGCTTCAGCGCCAGCCACAGCCGCAGCGTCACGTCGGCATCCTCGGCGGCATAGGCGGTGGCGCGCTCCAGCGGAACGCGGTCGAAGGTGATGGCGGACTTGCCGGAGCCGGCCACTTCCTTGAACGAGATACAGGTGTGGCCCAGATGGCGCTCGGAAAGTTCGTCCATGCCGTGGCCGCCGCGTCCGGCATCGAGGGCATAGGACATCAGCATCGTATCGTCGAAGGGGGCAACGTCGATGCCGTGGCGCTTCAGGATCAGCCAGTCATATTTGAGGTTCTGGCCCACCTTCAGCACGGCGGGGTCTTCCGCCAGCGGCTTCAGCAGCGCGAGCGCATCGGCGATGGCAATCTGGCCTTCCAGAACACCGCCTCCGAACAGCCCGTCGTCGCTGCCCTTGTGGGCCAGCGGCACGTAGCAGGCCTTGCCGGGCGCGGTCGCCAGACTGAAACCGACCAGATCGGCCGCCATGGCATCGAGGCCGGTGGTTTCGGTATCGAGCGCCACCACGCCGGCTTCGCGCGCGGCGACAATCCAGCGTTCCAGTGCCTCCACCGTGGTCACGGCTTCGTAGGCGCCGGTGTCGAACGGCGTGCCGGCCATGGCGGCGGCGCGTGCGCCGGCAAGCCCTGCCGGCGTGGCGGTGGCATCGCCTCCGGCGGCAGCCGGGGCGGCGGCGGCCGGCGGCGGGTCGCCCGCCGTTTCGCCGTCCGCGGCCAGGGCAGCCGAGCGGCCGGTGGCATAGGCCGGGTCGGGGGCGATCTCCGCCACGTCGACACCGCCCTGCTCGGCGATGCGGCGGGTCAGGGTGGTGAATTCCATTGCCTTCAGGAATGCGACCAGCGTCCTGGCGTCCGGCTCGGCCAGCTTCAGATCGTCCAGCGGCACAGCCACCGCCACGTCGTCCACCAGCTTCACCAGCTTGTGCGAGACGCGGGCGAGATCGGCAGCGGCGATCAGGTTCTCCCGCCGCTTGGGCTGCTTGATCTCGCCGGCCCGCGCCAGCAAGGTTTCCAGGTCGCCGTATTCCTGAATGAGGCCGGCGGCGGTCTTGATGCCGATGCCCGGCACGCCGGGCACGTTGTCGGTGGAATCGCCGGCCAGCGCCTGCACATCCACCACCTGCTCCGGCGGTACGCCGAAATAGTCGATCACCTCATCCCGGCCGATGCGCCGCTCGGCCCGGTAGGAACCGCGCTTAGCCTCGCCGGAGGCGGGATCGTACATCGAGACGCCCGGCCGGATCAGCTGCATCAGGTCCTTGTCGGCGGAGATGATGAGCACGTCCGCCCCGGCCTCGCCGGCCTGCCGGGCATAGGTGGCGATCAGGTCGTCGGCCTCATAGACATCCTGTTCCACGGGTATCATGCCGAAGGCGCGCACTGCCGCGCGCATCAGCGGAAACTGCGCCACCAGATCGGCCGGCGGCTCGGGCCGGTTGGCCT
>DAIPYB010000144.1:0-6696 GCA_036782955.1 Pseudoxanthobacter sp.
AGGTGTTCGATGCCCATCTGATGATCGCGCCGGCCGATCCCTATCTGGCGAACTTCGCCGACGCTGGCTGCGACATTATCACCGTCCATGCCGAGGCCAGCCCCCATCTCGACCGTTCGCTGCAGACGATCCGCAACCTCGGCAAGAAGGCGGGCGTGTCCATCGTGCCGTCCACGCCGGAAAGCGCTATCGAATATGTGCTCGACCGCCTCGACCTGATCCTCGTCATGACGGTCAACCCCGGCTTCGGCGGACAGGCCTTCATTCCGGCGATGGTCGACAAGGTGCGCCGCGTGAAGGCGATGATCGGCAACCGTCCGATCGACATCGAGATCGACGGCGGCGTGACAGCGGAAACCGCGCCGCTGGTGCTGGAGGCCGGCGCCAACGCCCTCGTGGCCGGTTCGGCCGTTTTCAAGGGCGGGCCGGCGGAATATGCCGCCCGCATCGCCGCGCTGCGTCCGGCCGTCTGATTCGTCTTTTCCCCGTTCTGCGGCCGGCGCTGCGGCCGCTTCTTCCATCTCAGGAGCCCTGCGATGATCCCGCGTTACAGCCGCCCGGAAATGACCTCTATCTGGTCGCCCGAGACCCGGTTCCGCATCTGGTTCGAAATCGAAGCCAACGCCTGCGATGCGCTGGCCGCGCTGGGCGTCATCCCGGCTTCCGCGGCAGCCACTATCTGGGAAAAGGGCCGGGCGGCGGAATTCGATGTCGAGCGCATCGACGCCATCGAGCGTGAGGTGAAGCACGACGTCATCGCCTTCCTCACGCATCTGGCCGAGTTCGTCGGCCCCGATGCCCGCTTCATCCATCAGGGCATGACCTCGTCGGACGTGCTCGATACCTGCCTCAATGTGCAGCTGACGCGCGCGGCCGACCTGCTGCTCGCCGATCTCGACAAGCTGCTGGCGGCCATCCGCCGGCGTGCGTTCGAATACAAGCTCACGCCGTGCATCGGCCGCAGCCACGGCATCCATGCCGAGCCGGTCACCTTCGGCCTGAAGATGGCGGAAGCCTATGCCGAGTTCACCCGCTGCCGCGAGCGGCTGGTGGCAGCGCGGCGCGAAGTGGCCACCTGCGCCATCTCTGGTGCCGTCGGTACCTTCGCCAACATCGACCCCGCGGTCGAGGAACATGTGGCCAAGGCCATGGGTCTCGCGGTGGAGCCCGTTTCCACGCAGGTCATCCCGCGTGACCGTCATGCCATGTTCTTCGCCACCCTCGGCGTCATCGCCTCGTCGGTGGAGCGGCTCGCCGTTGAAGTCCGCCACCTGCAGCGCACGGAAGTGCTGGAGGCGGAGGAATATTTCTCGCCCGGCCAGAAGGGCTCGTCGGCGATGCCGCACAAGCGCAACCCGGTTCTGAGCGAAAACCTCACCGGCCTTGCCCGCATGGTGCGCGCCTACGCCCTGCCCGCCATGGAAAACGTGGCGCTGTGGCATGAGCGCGATATTTCGCACTCCTCGGTCGAGCGCATGATCGGACCGGATGCCACGGTCACGCTCGACTTTGCGCTGGTGCGTCTCGCCGGCGTCATCGACAAGCTGCTCGTCTACCCGGAGCGCATGGAAAAGAACCTGAACGCGCTCGGCGGTCTGGTGCATTCGCAGCGCGTGCTGTTGGCCCTGACCCAGAAGGGTTCCTCGCGCGAGGATGCCTATCGCCTCGTGCAGCGCAACGCCATGCCGGTCTGGGAGCGAGGCGGCGACTTCCTCACCAACCTCAAGTCCGACAAGGACGTGAAGGCCTATCTTTCCGACAGCGAGCTGGAGGCCCTGTTCGACCTCGGCTACCACCTCAAGCATGTCGACACCATCTTCCGCCGCGTGTTCGGCAGCACGGAAGCCTGATCCGTCTGCAAGCGAACGGAGATACAAAAAGGGCGGCGAACTCCGGGTTCGCCGCCCTTCTTCATTGATGGAAGTCGTGCTGCCGCGCACTCAGCGCCCGGCGGCCGCCATGCGCTCGGAGCGGATGCGTTCAGCCTCCGCCCGCTTCATCTGCAGCGAAGCGATGATAACGCCGACGGTGACGATGCCGATGAGGATGGTGCAGGCGGCGTTGATATCCGGCGACACGCCGAGACGCACCTGGCTGTAGATCTTGATCGGCAGCGTGGTGGCACCGGGGCCGGTGGTGAAGCTGGCGATCACCAGATCGTCGAGCGACAGCGTGAACGCCAGCACCCAGCCGGAAAGCACCGCCGGCAGAATGAGCGGCAGCGTGACCGAGAAAAAGGTGCGGACCGGCGGGCAGCCAAGATCGAGGGCGGCCTCTTCCAGCGAGCGGTCGAAGGTGATGAGCCGCGACTGCACCACTACCACCACGTAGCACATGGTGAAGGTGATGTGGGCGATGGTCATCGTCCAGAACCCGCGGCTGAAGTCCAGAGCCACGAACAGCAGCAGCAGCGACAGGCCAAGGATGACTTCCGGCAGCACCAGCGGGGCGGAAAGCATGCCGGAAAACAGGCTGCGGCCGATGAAGCGGCCGCGCCGCACCAGCGTGATCGCCGCCATGGTGCCGAGAACGGTGGCAACCGTTGCCGACAACAACGCGAGACGGATCGTGACCCACGCGGCATCGAGCAGCTGCTTGTTCTGCCACAGCGCCACGTACCACTTAACCGACCAGCCCTCCCAGATCGCCACGTTGCGGCCGGCGTTGAACGAGTAGACCACCAGCAGCACGATCGGCAGATAGAGGAAGGCAAAGCCGAGCGTGATGGAAACGATGTTGAACAGACTCGGACCGCGGCTGTTCATCGGCACGCCCCCCGCTTTGCAGGCTCCGCATTCATGTCATGTCCCGTCATCACGACCGCTCCTGCAATTTGGCCTGATGGTTCTGGAACAGCACGATCGGCACCACCAGAATGACGAGCAGCACCACGGCCACTGCCGAGGCAACCGGCCAGTCGCGGTTGTTGAAGAACTCGTTCCACATCGTGCGGCCGATCATCAGCGTGTCGGAGCCGCCCAGCAGATCCGGGATGACGAACTCGCCAACGGTCGGGATGAACACAAGGAAGCTGCCCGCCACCACGCCCGGCAGCGACAGCGGAAACGTAATGGTCCAGAACGCCTTGATCGGCGGGCAGCCGAGATCGGCGGCCGCCTCCAGCAGCGTGCCGTCCATCTTTTCCAGCGCCGAATAGAGCGGCAGCACCATGAACGGCAGGTAGGAATAGACGATGCCGATATAGACCGCCGTGGTGGTGGAAAGGATCACAAGTGGCTGCGATGGATCGACAAGGCCGATCCAGATCAGGAACTTGTTGAGCAGCCCCTCGCGGGAGAGGATGCCGATCCACGCATAGACGCGGATCAGGAACGATGTCCAGAACGGCAGGATGACCAGCATCAGCAGCAGCGGCCGCCATTCGCGCTTGGCACACGCCATGCCGTAGGCGATCGGATAGCCGATGATGAGCAGCATGACCGTGGAAACGAACGCGATCCAGACGCTGTTGAGATAGGAGCGCCAGTAAAGGTCGTCCGACGTCAGGAAAAGATAGGTCTCAAAGGAAAGCTGGCCCAGTTTGCCCCACGTCACGGACAACGGATCCGTGAACAGGTTCAGAACGGGCGTGTAGGGGGGCATCGAGATCGCGGTCTGGGAGAACGAAATCCTCAGAACGATCAGGAAGGGTATCAGGAAAAAGATCAGCATCCACGCGAAGGGAATGGCCGTTACCAGCCAGCCTCCCCGCGCCTTGCCCGTCTTGGGATTATCGTCCGCCGCCATGGCCGGTCTCCCCGGAAAACCTGCGATGGGCGGGCCTCTCGTGGCCGCCCGGCTTGCCTGTCTGGCCGCGCTGGCGCGGCCTTGCGCGGCTCAGCGCGCCAGCACCACGCCGGCCTCGCGGCCCCACGTCAGCCACACCGTGTCTTCCCACGTGATCGGCCGTTCCACCGTGCGGCGGGCGTTGATGATGGCCGCGCGCACATTGCGACCGTTGCTCAGGCGAACGTGATAGACGGAAAGATCGCCCAGATAGCCGATATCCCAGACCTCGCCCTGAAGGGCGTTGACGGAGGGGTCGGCCGGCGGCTCCAGCGAGATGCTGACCTTTTCAGGGCGCACCGCGAAGGCGACCTCCGTGCCGATCTCGGCTGTCACCGACTGGTTGGAATCGATGGCAAGCTCCGGGTCGGCGGAAACAATGCGCACCCCGCCCGGGGCGCTGGCCACGACGCTTCCGGTGAAGATATTCACGTCGCCAATGAATTCCGCCACATAACGGGTCGCCGGCTGCTCATAGATCTGCGAGGGCGGCGCGATCTGGACGCAGTTTCCCTTGTCCATGATGGCGATACGGTCGGCCACCGTCATCGCCTCCTCCTGATCGTGGGTGACGATGAGGAAGGTCATGCCGAGCTGCATCTGCAGGTCGATCAGCTCGAACTGGGTTTCCTCGCGCAGCTTCTTGTCGAGTGCGCCGAGCGGCTCGTCGAGCAGCAGCACTTTCGGCCGCTTGGCGACCGAGCGGGCCAGCGCCACGCGCTGGCGCTGGCCGCCGGAAAGCTGATGCGGCTTGCGCTTGGCAAACTGCGTCAGCTTCACCAGCTTCAGCACTTCCTCGACGCGGGAGGCGATGTCATCCTTCGCCATGCCGTCCTGTTTCAGGCCGAAGGCGATGTTCTGTTCCACCGTCATGTGCGGAAACAGCGCATAGGACTGGAACATCATGTTCACCGGCCGGCGATAGGGCGGCACGCCCTTCAGTGGCTTGCCGTCGAGGAACACGTCCCCTTCGGTCGGGTCCTCGAAGCCCGCCAGCATGCGCATCAGCGTGGTCTTGCCGCAACCAGACGGGCCCAGCAGGGCGAAGAACTCACGCTCGTAGATTTTCAGCGTCAGGTTCTGGACCGCGACGAAATCGCCGAACCGTTTGGTAACGTTGCGAAACTCGATAAACGGCTTCTTCGTGGGATCATCCCATGGCGCAAACGTGCGCCGCACTGTACCGATCGCCTGCTTTGCCACCGAACATCCCCCTTTCCTGACGCATGCGGTGTCTGCCCGCTGCAGGGCCGGCGATCTGAACTGCCGCCGCCCCTGTTCGCCGACACGCACGCGTGAACCGGAAATGACCTGAAAAACGGGTTGCGGAAGCGCGGCCCCGAACCCTGAGATAAAATGCACCTGAACCGAAAAGGGGCCGGCTCCCCGGCCGGCCCCTTGCAGAAGAAAGCGCCGGTTACTGGCCGCCGCTCTTAACCGAGGTCCAGACCCGGTTCAGCACACGCTGCGCGGCCGGGGGATAAGGCGTGACCACATAGAGCTTCTTGAGGACATCCTCCGGCGGGTAGATCGCCGGATCGTTGAGAATGTCCTTGTTGATGAACTGCTGGGATGCCTCGTTGCCATTGGCATAGAAGACGAAATCAGATGCCTTGGCGATCACTTCAGGCGTCTGGATGTAGTTGATGAACTCCATCGCCTCCTTCGGATGCGGCGCATCGGCGGGAACGGCCATCTGGTCAACCCAGAGATGTGCGCCTTCCTTGGGGATGACATAGGTGATGTCGTTGCCGTTCTTGGCTTCCACCGCGCGATTGCGCGACTGGAACACGTCGCCCGAATAACCGACCGCGACGCAGATATCGCCGTTGGCGAGCGCGTTGATATACTCGGAGGAGTGGAATTTCTGGATATAGGGGCGAACCTTCATCCACAGCTCGCCGGCCTTCTGCAGGTCTTCCGGCTTCTTGGAATCGGGATCGAGACCCAGATAGTTGAGTGCGGCGGAAATGGTGTCGTCGGCAGCATCCAGCACCTGAATACCGCACTGCGACAGCTTGGAAGCAATCGCAGGATCGAAGATCATGGCCCAGGAATCCTTGGGCGCATCGGGAGCGAACTTCTCGACCTTGGCCTTGTTGTAACCGATGCCGACCGTGCCCCACATATAGTTCACGGAATATTCGTTGCCCGGATCGAAGATGGCCGCATCCTTCTGGATCGGCGCCCACATGTACTTGAGATTGGGGATCGCGTCCTTGTCCAGCTTCTGGAACACGCCGGCCTGAATCTGTCGGCCGAGGAAGGTACCGGAGGGGACGACGACATCGTAGCCGGAGCCGCCCGACAGCAGCTTGGTTTCCAGAATGTCGTTCGAATCGAACACGTCGTAGACGACCTTGATGCCGGTCTTGGCCGTGAAGTCGGTCAGAATCTTCGGATCGATATAGTCTGACCAGTTGTAGACGTTGACCACACGCTCCTGCGCGCTGGCCGGCAGGGCAGCACCGGCCAGCGCCGCTGCCGCCAAGGCCGTCATCAGGGCCGGCCTGAAAAGTTGCTTTGCCCGCATTCGCCGTTCTCCGCTGGTTTGCACGGACAGCCGCCGCGCACGTCGTCTGTTCACCGAAAAAGCAGGTTAGAGGCGTTCGGTGCCGCTCTCAACTCCCCCCACGGCGCAATTTTGCTGCATTTGGCATCATGCCGAACGATGTTGCAGTGCCATGACAGCGCCACCCGGCAAGGCACCCTGCGGCCTGCCGGATGAAGCCGGCAAAGCATTTCGTGTGTGTGTCGGCAAGGTTGCAGGCCGCGTCGTCCACAAACAGTCTTGATCGGTGCGCACACTGGTCTAGAGGAAAGACAGAACAAAGACCGTCGGCGAGGCCGGCGCGCGGGCAACAGGGGCACCCGGCCATGCGGCGACGCACGTTGCTGCGACTGCGCACC
>DAIPYB010000145.1:0-6660 GCA_036782955.1 Pseudoxanthobacter sp.
CCGGATGCCATCAACCGGCGCCTTGACCCCGCGCACGCGGCTGGCCACGATGCCGGCGCCTTGACTGCCCCTGCCGGAGTTGCTCCATGACCGCCCCGTCCGCCGTCGTGTTCGATCTCGGCAATGTGCTGCTGACATGGGATCGCGCGCGACCCTATCGCGCGCTCATGGCGGATGACGCCGCCGTGGACGACTTCCTCACCCGCGTGCTGCCGATGGACTGGCACGCCACTCTCGATGCGGGGCGCCCGTGGGACGATGCGCTGGCCGAGCGCATCGCGCTCTATCCCGGCCACGAAGCGCTGATCCGCGCCTATCGCACCCGGTTCAGCGAAACCATTCCCGGCGCGATCGGCGGCACGGTGGCTATTCTGGAAAGCCTCGCCGCGCAGGGCATCCCCCTCTATGCGCTGACGAACTTCCCCGTGGAAGTGTTCGACGAAACCCGCGACCGCTTCGACTTCTTCCGCCATTTCCGCGGCATCGTGGTCTCCGGCTACGAGAAGGTCATGAAACCCGATCCGGAGATTTTCCGCCGGCTTACGGCGCGCTACGACATCCGTCCGCAAGCCGCGGCCTTCATCGACGACCTGCCCGCCAACGTGGCCGCCGCCACCGCCTGCGGCTTCACCGGCCTGCACTTCACCGGCCCGGAGAAGCTGGCCGCCGACCTGTCGCGGCTGGGACTGGCGGTCTGAGGCCGCTCCAGCCGAAAAACAAAAGCCGGCGCCTCCCTTGCGGAAGGCGCCGGCTGAAACCACGGGAAGCCGCGATCAGATCGTCTGGTTATAGGCGCCGACTTCCGGGTTCTCGCGCAGCACGGTGTCAACGGCGCGGAACATCTCGTGCAGGCGGGCCTCGGAAACCGGGCTTTCCACCACCACCACCAGTTCCGGCTTGTTGGAGGAGGCGCGCACCAGACCCCAGGTGCCGTCATCGGTGACGACGCGCACGCCGTTTACCGTGATGAGATCGACGATCTCATGGCCGCCGACCTTCACGCCCTTTTCCTTCAGTTCGACGAACCGGGCGACGACCTTGTCGAGCACGCCGTATTTTTCCTCGTCGGCGCAGTGCGGCGACATGGTGGGCGAGCCCCAGGTCTTCGGCAGGGCGTCCTTCAGGTCCGCCATGGTCTTGGAGGGGCTGCGGTCCAGCATGTCCAGAATGGCGATGGCGGAAACGAGACCATCATCGTAGCCGCGACCGATGGGCTTGTTGAAGAAATAGTGGCCCGACTTCTCGAACCCGGCGATAGCCCCGATCTCGTTGACCCGGCGCTTCATGTAGGAATGGCCGGTCTTCCAGTAATCGGCATGCACCTTGTTGGCGATCAGTACCGGATCGGTGGCGAACAGGCCGGTGGACTTGACGTCCACCACGAAGGTCGCGCCCGGATGCAGCGCCGAGATATCCCGCGCCAGCATCACGCCGACCTTGTCGGCGAAAATCTCGTCGCCGGTGTTGTCGATCACGCCGCAACGGTCGCCGTCGCCATCGAAGCCGAAGCCAACATCCGCCCCGGTGCGCAGCACCTCGTCGCGGATGGCATGGAGCATTTCCATGTCTTCCGGATTGGGGTTGTAGCGCGGGAAGGTGTGGTCGAGTTCCACGTCCAGCGGCACCACGTCCACGCCGAGCGCTTCGATCACCTGCGGGGCGAAGGCCCCCGCCGTGCCGTTGCCGCAGGCCACCACGGCCTTGATCTTGCGGCTCAGCTTCGGCCGGTTCGTCAGGTCGCCGATGTAGGTGGCCGGGAAATTCTCGTGGAACACATAGGAACCCCCGCCGGAGAGATCGAACGCCGAGGCAAGCACGATTTCCTTCAGGCGCGTCATTTCCACCGGGCCGAACGTCAGCGGGCGGTTACAGCCCATCTTGACGCCGGTCCAACCGTTCTCGTTGTGCGAGGCGGTGACCATGGCGACCGCCGGCACGTCCAGTGCGAACTGGGCGAAATAGGCCATGGGCGTCACGGCAAGGCCGATGTCGTGCACCTTCACGCCCGCCGCCATCAGGCCGCTGATCAGCGCCATCTTGATGGAAGCCGAATAGGCGCGGAAATCGTGGCCGGTCACCAGCTCCGGCTTCACGCCGTATTCCTTGATGAGCGTGCCCAGCCCCATGCCGAGGGCCTGCACGCCCATCAGGTTGATTTCCTTGCCGAACAGCCAGCGCGCATCATATTCGCGGAAGCCGGTCGGCTTCACCATCGGCTCCGACTCGTAGGCATAGGTGTTGGGCACGAGGGCCGGCTTCGGGATCGGAAACATCTTTGCACCTGTCTGAAACAGAATAACCGACAGCGGGACGAGGCCGGAGCGGCCCCGGGCCTGCCCTTTGTGTTGTTATGGCAGCCTGAACCCGCTTGTCCCTTGATCTGGCGCACGGCATTGCCTCTGCGCCGGTCGTTTTGCCGCCTGCAATGCCGGCCGGCTTATTTCGTTCCGAACATGCGGTCGCCCGCATCGCCCAGACCCGGCACGATATAGCCGTGCTCGTTCAGGCCCTCGTCCACCGCCGCGGTAAAGATCGGCACGTCCGGATGATGGCTGCGCAGGCGATGAATGCCTTCCGGCGCGGCCAGCAGGCAGACGAAGGTGAGATCGGCGGCGCCGCGCTCCTTCAGGCGGTCGACCGCGGCCACCGCCGAATTGGCCGTGGCCAGCATCGGGTCGAGCACGATCACCCGGCGGGTGGCGATGTCTTCCGGTGCCTTGAAGTAATATTCCACCGCCGTCAGCGTCTTGGGGTCGCGGTAAAGGCCGACGTGGGCCACGCGCGCAGACGGCACGAGGTCCAGCATGCCTTCCAGAAGGCCATTGCCGGCCCGCAGGATGGAGGCGAACACCAGCTTCTTGCCGGCCAGCACCGGGGCTTCCATCGGCTGGATCGGCGTTTCGATGCCTGTGGTGGTCAGTTCCAGATCGCGCGTCGCCTCATAGCAAAGCAGCATCGAGATTTCGCGCAGCAGACGGCGGAACTCCACCGTGGGCGTGTCCTTGACCCGCATCAGGGTGAGCTTGTGCTGCACCAGCGGGTGGTCGATGACGTGCACGCCCTCCTGCGCCCATCGGGCCGCAGCACTTTCGGTAGCCATTCCCCGTCCCCGTCTTCGCTTAACTTCACAGACTGGCTGCGCGGCAACCAGAGGCCTCATTTAAGACCGTTCTCAGGCCGTTGGAAACTGCACGGCGCCCGAAATTCGAACGTGATTCACCGCTTAGCAGGCCTGTCCGGCAAAGATGTTCCCGCGGTCAGAACACGGTGCCGTCGCTGACGATCTTCAGCGGCGGGCCACCGCCGGGCCGCAGGCGGGCGGCGATACGCCGGCCGGCCGCCCATGTGCCGCCTTCCAGCACGGATGCGAGCGGCAGGCTTTCGGCATCGCGGCCAAGGCGGGTTCGCACCTCCCCGGCCACCCGGTCGAGCAGCGCCACCGTCAGCGACCGCCAGCCGACGACGAGGGGCTCGTCCACCGTGTGCTCGCGCTCCGCATCGGCCGGATCGGTCAGGCGGATGACGCCGGTGTCGATGAACAGGCCGCCGTTGCGATATTCCGCCAGCCCGGTCAGCCCGTCGAGGTCGGTCACGTCCACCCCGGCCAGCATCAGCGGCTCGATGAGGGAATAGGACAGCCACTGCGAGAGCTTGTGCAGCGGCACGAGGCCGGAGGTGGCATCCGCCGTCACCAGCGCCGGATGGCGCCACGTATCGCCCAGCGCCACGCCGCCCAGTTCCAGCCGCGACGGCCAGATCGGTCCCAGCGCGTCCAGCACCGTTTCCAGAATGCGCTCCGCCGGCAGCCGTCCGCCGTCCGCCCGTGCGATCAGCGCATCGATGATGCCGCCGGGGCGCGGGGCATCGGCAAGGGCGAAGATGTCCTCGCGCTCGGCCACCACCGTGCCGAGCGACTGCATCAGTTCCAGCCGGCCGGCGAGACCGGCCAGCGGATTGCCGGCGCGCACCTGAAAGGCCTCCGCCAGAGCCTCCTCCTCCAGATCCTCCAGCGCCTCCGCATCGACGCGGATGGGGTCGAGCGGCTCGGACGAAAGCAGCCCCGACACGATCATGGCGAAGCTCGCCACCGCCAGCCCCTCCGAACGGGTGAACACCGACCCGGTCGCCGGCTCCGGAAAGCGCCAGCCCGGCCCGGACCCGGCATCCAGCAGCACCGAGACGATGGCCATGTCGGCGGCCGCGCGCGCCGCTTCCACCGGGTCGGTCCACCCGCGGGCATCCGCGATCATGCCCCAACGGTCATAGCCGCCGGCCGAGAAATGGCGCCAGCGGGAATGAAACGGCACGTTGAGATCGGGATAAGCCTCCTTCATCGTCTCGATGACGAGATCGGCGGCCTGCCCGATACGGTCCGGATCGACGGCAAGCCCCGGCAGACGGCCTTCGAGGCCAAGAGCCAGCATGGCGTGGGCGCGCTCGCGCACGGCGCGGGCCGAAAGCAGCGAACGGGCCGCATCGGCTTCCGGAAGGGAGACGGTGTCGAAGGAAGATTCAGAGGAAGACATGGGAAGGCGGGCTTTCCCGGCCGCCGGAAGCGGCCGTTTCAGGCGGGGCTTTCGCGGCGGGCGTCGCCGTCGGGGCGGGGAAGGCCGCCGGCGCGCACCGCATCGGGCCCGCGCCGGCTGCACTTTCAGTAGCGGTCGAGCCCTCGGCCGATCACGCTGGAGGTATCGGTGACGCCATCGGGGGCGTAGTAGCCGGCGGCCTTCTTGGCCTCCAGTTCCACCTGTGCGTCCGCGGGCACCAGTTCCGGCGGAATCGGGATACGCTCGCCGATCTCGATCCCGGACGAGACGATGGCATCGTATTTCATGTTGGACATCGACACGAAGCGGTCGATGCGGCGGATGCCGAGCCAGTGCAGCACATCGGGCATGAGCTGCTGGAAGCGGGCATCCTGCACCCCGGCCACGCACTCGGTGCGCTCGAAATAGGTCGAGGCCTGATCGCCGCCGTTCTGCCGCTTGCGGGCGTTGTAGACGAGGAACTTCGTCACCTCGCCGAGGGCGCGGCCTTCCTTGCGGTTATAGACGATGAGACCGCCGCCGCCGGCCTGTGCGCCGCGCACGCATTCCTCGATGCCGTGGATCAGATAGGGCCGGCAGGTGCAGATATCCGATCCGAACACGTCGGAGCCGTTGCACTCGTCATGAACGCGGCAGGTCAGCTTGCGCCCGTCATAAAGCGCGGCGGGATCGCCGAAGATATAGAGCGTGATGCCGCCGATGGGTGGCAGGAAGACATCCAGATCCGGGCGCGTGACCAGTTCGGGATACATGCCGCCGGTCTGCTCGAACAGGGTGCGGCGCAGCGCATCCTCGGTCACGCCGAAGCGCTCGGCGATCCCCGGCAGGTACCACACCGGGTCGATGGCGGCCTTGGTCACCGCGATCTCGCCGGTTTCCAGCATGATGGTGCCATCGGCCTCAAGGCGCCCGGCCCGCATCGCCTCGGTCAGTTCCGGCAAGGTCAGCCGCGCCTTGGTGATGGCGATGGAGGGGCGGATATCCGTGCCCTCGGCGATGAGGTCGGCGTAGGTCGTCTGCGCCAGATGCCCCCACGGATCGAGCGACACGATGCGGCCCGGTTCCGACCACTGCGGATGCGGCCCGAGCTGCACCACCGGCGCGGTATTGGTCAGGTCCGGCCGCTGGATCGGGTTGAGCGCGCCCGACGACACCGCCAGCGCCCGGTAGAGCGCATAGGCGCCGCCGTGGGTGCCGATCACGTTGCGGTCGCCCGGTCGGCTCACACTGCCGATCACCGGCCCGCGGGACTGCGGATCGGCCGCGTCCCAGCGGATCGGAAAGCGGATCGGCGCACCGGCTCCGGGGTGAGAGGTGAGACGGATATGGGTCTGGCGATTCTGGCTCATGATCTGCTTTCGGATCGGTGCCCGACACTGCGATGCCGGCAGCCCGGAAGACGCCCGCGAAGCACCCGGAATGTGCAGCGCGAAGGAATGAGCCTACAACAAAACGGCCGCTTGCAAAGAGGGTGTTGCACCGCAATCGCGTGCAGGAGAACGACACTCGCACATGGCCCGGTTTCACGGCACACTGCCGGCAGGCGATGGCCGTGCTGCTGTCGCCCGGATCGCTTTTACAAGGGAACTGCCTCGTGCGCGGTGTCATCTTTTCCTGGCAGATCTGGGCCCTGCTTTCGGCCGCGTTCGCGGCGCTGACGGCCATCTTCGCCAAGGTCGGCGTGGAAGGCGTCAATTCCGATTTCGCCACGCTGCTGCGCACGCTGGTGGTGGTGGCACTGCTGGCGGTGCTGGTGGGCGCGACCCACCAGTGGCAGGGGCTTGGCACGCTCTCCGGCCGCAGCATACTGTTTCTGGTGCTGTCCGGGCTGGCCACCGGTGCATCGTGGCTGTGCTATTTCCGTGCGCTGAAGCTGGGCGACGCCGCCCGGGTCGCCCCGGTCGACAAGCTCAGCGTGGTCATGGTGGCCGTGTTCGGCGTGCTGTTCCTCGGCGAACGGCTGTCGGCCACCAACTGGCTCGGCGTGGCCCTGATCGCCGGCGGCGTGGTGCTGCTGGCGCTGCGCTGAGCGCCCGCCCCGTCACGGCTGCGCCGCAACGGGGTGGCAGTGTCACGAATCGCCCGTTCAGACAGAACCGGATCGCCGAGACCG
>DAIPYB010000146.1:0-6633 GCA_036782955.1 Pseudoxanthobacter sp.
AACGCATCTCGCGCAGGTTGCCGGGAAAATCGTGCGCCAGAACCATTGCCCGGCAAGCCGCCGAAAGCCGCAGCGGCCGGCCGCGCTCGCGGTTGGCCCGGGCCAGAAGGCCATCCAGCAGCGCCGCGCGATCTTCCCGCACCCGCAGCGGCGGAATCTCAACCGGAAAGGTGGCGAGGCGGAAATAAAGATCGCGGCGGAAGGTGCCGGCCCACATCATCTGTCCGAGATCGCGGTTGGTGGCGGCGATAACCCGTGTCTCGACCTTGCGCGCCACCGCCGAGCCGACCGGCTGGATCGTGCCATCTTCCAGGAATTTCAGCAGCTTGGCCTGCGAGGCCAGCGGAATTTCGCCCACCTCGTCGAGAAACAGCGTGCCGCCGCCGGCGCTTTCGACGAAGCCGCGCTTGCCGGCCTGCAGCGCCCCGGTGAAGGCGCCGCGCTCGTAGCCGAACATCTCCGATTCAAACAGCGTCTCCGGAATCGAACCACAGTTGACGTGAATGAACGGCCGCCCCCCGCTTCCAGCCGACAGGTGAATGTGACGGGCGATCTCGGTCTTGCCCACGCCGGATTCGCCCAGCAGCAGAACGCGGAAATTGCGCGCGTAGGCCCGTCTCGCCCGCTCCAGCTGCAGGGCGAGCGACGGCGGAAAGGAAAGGTCGTGTCCGCCATCCACCTCGTCGCGGGTCAGCACGCGGCTCTGGCCGCTGCGCTTCATGCGCTCCCATCCGTCGGGGTCGCGCAGCCAGTAGAGCGAGTAGCCGCGGGTGTGACCGCCGGCCATCAGCACGCGCCGGGTGGCGTGATAAACGCGGCCCGACGAGCGCACCCGCACGCTGCCCTGATTCTGCCCGCGCTCCGCCGCCGCAACGAAGGCATCCATGTCGAGGTCGGACTTGCGCAGGAACAGGCTGAACGGCACCCGCTCCGGCAGGGCGGAGCGCCCGGCCAGCGTGCGGGCGGCCGCGGAAAGGAAGATCACCGTTTCATCGGGATCGACGACGATGAGCGGCTCCGGCATCAGATCGGCAAAGGCCCTGAAGCCGGCGGAAGCCACCAGCGCATCGATATCTTCCCGGCCAACGGCAACGGCCCCGCGCAGGCCGAGGCTGAAGGGCTGGATTTCCACCGGCGGGGTTGCGGGGCCTGTCGGCTGGCCGGTCATGGAGCCTGTCTCCGTGCGGACGCGAGCGGACGCTTGCGGCCCGGCGCCCCACGGCGACGCACAATAAGCACATCCCATGTTTCATTGGCGACGCCGGCCACTTCGCGCCAGTGGACATCCAGCAGGCTGCGCGCGCCGTCGCCCGTCGTCAACTCCATCGCCTTCCAGCCGCGCCTTGCGGCACCCTGCTGCGGCACCGCCTGTGCCACATGGCGCCGCAGCGCCTGCTCCAGCCCGTCGCGTCCGCCGTGCTCTTCCGCAAAGGCGCGGTTGCGGCAGACGACGCGGCCCGAGCGCGCCATGACGATGAGCGGCTCGGGCAGCACATCGAACACCTGCAGCATGGAATCCACCTGCTCGGCGGAGGTCGTCGCCGCTTCGGTCTGCTCGGTGATATCGCGGCAATTTCCCCACAGCCGCAGCAGGAAGCCATCGCCGATTTCCGCGCGCACGTCGTTGCGCAGGTAGAGCGGCGTGCCGTCGTGGCGGTGGTCGATGCTGAAGGCGTTGTCGATGGCGTAGTTGGAATCGATGATCTGGCCGACGAAACGCTCGTTGGGCGCACTGCGCGGCCAGTAGAGCCGGACGCTCTGGGTGTTGAAATCGATATCGTCTGGCAGTTCGTAGAGTGCGGCCATCGCGCGGTTGCACATGCGCCAGACCGACTGGTTCTCAAAGATCTGGCGGATAACTTCCTCGCGCGGCTGCGTCACGTCCACCGGCTCGATGAACACGATGGCCCAATGCGCCTCGGTGGCATCGCTCACGATATTGCGCAACAACTGTTCGTCCGCGCCGCGCTCCTCATGGCGAACGCCGACCACGCCATAATCCATCTTGGTCAGCCGCAGGGCGATCTGGTCTTCGAACGCCAGATAGCGGATGCGTGCCAGCGTGGGGATGACGCGCCCGCCGCGACCGATCAGGTCCAGTTCCACGGTCTGCGGCACGCGGCCGTGGCGGTGGATGCGCAGGAGATCGCGGATGCGGTCGGCGGAGGCCGGGGCATAAACGGAATCGAGCGGCAGTCCCTGCACCGTATCGGGGCTCAGGCCCAGACAATCCGCCTGCTCCGCGTTTGTCCACAGCAACCGGCCGTCGATGCCGATGATATCGATCATCAGATCGTCGCCGGCATCCCATATATTGGCATCCCAGCCATCGGGATCGCTGCGAACAGCGCGGAAGACCAGATCAGCACCATCCACGGGCGTCATCCTCACGAAATTCCGTCGCTCCGCCGCACCTGTCTCAGGCTGCGACTGCGTCGACCACACCGGCGAACCGCAGATAGTTCAGGATCATGCGCTCGCAGCCGGGAATGAAGTGATAGGCCGCGCCGCGCGCGGCATCGGTTTCGGCCCAGCAGGTCGCCATCCGGTCGCAGGTCGTTTCCGGATGAAACTGCACCGAGACCCAGTTGCCACCATGGTCCAGTGCCGCAGCCGGCAGTCCGGGCCGCGTCGCCAGCACGACGGCTCCCGGCGAAGGCTCCGTGACGCGGTCGAAATTGCCGAAGAAAAACGGCGCCTCGTCATCGAACCCCTCGAAGAGCGGATGCCCGCGCCCGGCCGCCGTACGGCTGACCGGCAGGCTGCCGACCTCCGGCCCCGACGGCGAGCGTTCGACCCGGCCGCCGAGCGCCACCGTCATCAACTGGTGGCCGCCGCAGATGCCCATCAGCGGCTTTCCGGTGGCCCGCCAGCGGTGCAGCCAGTCCTGCAGCGCCAGTTGCCACGGAAAGACATCCGACACCGAGGCAAAAGAACCGCCCAGCACCACCGCATCGGCGTCTTCCGGCAGCGCCTCGCCCATGTGCGCCTGACAGCCGGCGAAGTCGATGCGGTCCAGCACGCCGAGGCTGTCCAGCAACGCGCGGAAAGCCGCCACCTCGTCGTCGTGGCCGAGCACGCGCCGCCAAGTTTGCGGCTTCCACGAGCCGGGGTTGGCAAACTGGGAGATGAAGACAAGACGTGGCCGCATCGTGATAGCCCCGCAATGGCCGGCAACGCCCGGCGGACAGGAAGGAAGGGAATGGCCCCGGCGGCGGCATGCCGCGACCAGCCGGCCTTGCATTAGCAAAGCCCGCGCCAGCCGCCTAACAATCTGGCGAACCAGCGTTTTCAGATGCACCGCCGGCGCGGGCACGTGCCGTGCTGCATTATTGCATCACGGCACGGACCGTCTTCGCCCGGATATCAGGGCAGATAATCCATGTAGCGCTCATGGTCCCAGTTGGTGACTTCCTTCAGGAAGCGCTTCCAGTCATCCTGCTTCATCATGTCGTAGAGTTCGTAGAGGCGGCCGGGCATTGCCTCCAGGATGAGTTCGTCCGCCCTGAGTGCTTCGAGCGCCTCATGGAGATTGAGCGGGATAGTGCGGATATCTTCCTTGCCCTCCCTCATGACATCGACGACGTTGCGGCTTTCCGGAGCACCGGGATCGATCTTGTTGACGATGCCGTCGTCCATCGCCTTGATCAGGGCGGCGCAGAACAGGTGCTGGTTGACCATGGCATCGACGGCGCGGAACTCGAAGCGATCCGGGGCGGAAATGCGGATGGTGCAGGAGCGGTTCTGCAGGCCCCAGTTGGCACCGACCGGCGCCCAGAGCCCGATATCGGCGAAGCGGCGGTAGGAATTGACGGTGGAAGCGCCGATGGCGGTCAGCGCGCCGATGTGCTTCAGCGCACCGCCCAGCACATGGTGCCCGATCTCGGTCGGCAGCCAGCCGCCATCTTTGTTCTCGAATTCGTTGACGCCGCCTCTGGTATAGGTGAATGCCTCCTCCATGCCGGGCAGTTCGCCTTCGACAAGCGGCAGAACCTTCTGCTCGCCACCCGTCCAGATCGAGCAGTTGTGGTGGCAGCCATTGGCCGGCACGCCCATCATGGGCTTCGCCATGAAGCAGGCGATCAGGCCGCGCTGGCGGGCGACCTCGGCACAAATCTGGCGATAGGTGGTCAGGCGGTCGCAGGTGCGCAGCGCATCGTCGAAGGCGAAATTCAGCTCCAGCAGGCCGGGGGCGTCCTCGACATCGCCCTGTATCATGTCGAGGCCCATGGCCTGCGCATATTCATAGACCTGCATCCAGAGCCCGCGCACGGATTCGAACTGGTCGATGTGATAGGCGTAGGGCTTGGTGACGCCTTCATAGGGCGCCAGCGGATTGCCGGTGGGCTTCAGCCACAGCATCTCCGGCTCCATGCCGACCCGCAGATGCAGGCCATCGTGCTTTTCGCGGAAAGCCCTGTCGAAACGTTTCAGGTTGCCGCGGGTATCGCATTCATAATAAGCGCCGGGGGTGTGGGCATCCTCCAGCGAATAGAACAGCGTGCAGAACACGCGGCCGACCTTTTTCTCCCAAGGCAACTGCACGAACGTTTCCGGATCGGGCAGCGCGAGGGATTCGCCATCGTTGGCCGAGAAGCCCATCAGGTTGCCGTTCATGTCGGCGGCAACATTCGTGACACCGCCGAGCCACGTCTGCACCCCGCGCCGGGCCACGTTCACCCAGTGGCGCGCCGGCAGCGACTTGCCCAGCACCCGGCCGGTGATCGTGACATACTGAAAGTAGATATATTCAATGCCGAGTGTCTTTATCTTCTCCGCGACCCGCGCCACGCGTTCCTGGCGAACGGGGTCGTTGATCTCCCGATAAAGATCCGTGTCCTGAAAATGGGTCATGATCTGTCCCTGAACTCTGGATTATTTTTCTCTTGCGGAAAGGCGGGATCAGCCTTCCAGATATCGCTGCCGTTCAAGCTGGCTGACCGCGCGAGCCAGCGCGGCGTGTTCGATCTCGCAGACGCGGGCGAAGTGCTGCGTGAAGCCGGCCCCGAACAGGCGGGCGGCATCCTCGCTCTCCCGCAGGCGCCGGGCGGCATCCACGAGATCGCGCGGCAGCGGAATGGCACCGGGCGGAATGTCGTCCGGGCCTGCGGCCTCGGCGGGCGCAGGGGCCGCCGCCTTCGTCTCGATGCCGTCGAGGCCGGCGCCCAGCATCAGTGCCAGCGCCAGATGCGGGTTGCAGTCCGTTCCCGGCAGGCGGAACTCAAGCCGGGCGCTGTCGCCGGCCGAGGGCGCGGACCGCACGGCGGTGGTATAAGTCCACTCCGCCCAGCTCACCGATTTCGGTGCCCACGAACCGGGCGCGAAGCGGCGATAGGCGTTGACCGTGTGGGCACACAGCGCGAAGGCCTGCGGCACCACCTTCGTCATGCCGCCGATGAACTGCTTCGCCAAAGCGTTCGTGCTGCCCGAAGGATCGGAAAAGAGGTTCCGCCCGCTCTGCCGGTCGATCAGCGACAGCGTGACATGGCCACCGATGCCCGGGAAACCGTCGCCCAGATGCGGCATGAAGCTTGCCGTCATGCCGCGGCCGCGGGCGAAAGCACGGGTGGCGATGCGGAAGAAGGCGGCATCGTCGGCCGCACGCATGGCGGGCACGGCCCCGAGCGTTGCCTCGAAGCAGCCGGGGCCCAGCTCGCCGGCAACCGAGAACACCGCCACGTCATGCGCCCGCAGCGTGGCCTCTAGGGCGGCGACGAATTCCGCCTCATCGGCTGCGGTCTGGCCGGACCAGCACTTGTTCTGGGGCACGAAAGCCGCCGGCGTGGTGAAATTTGCCGCGCGCAGGCTCTCCGCGGTTTCCTGCAGGAAGATGATCTCGAATTCGAACGCCGCCCGCACATCGTAGCCGAGTGCGGCGGCCCGCTCGATCTGCCGGCGGAGAATGGTGCGCGGCATCAGCGGCTCGGACGGCCCGGTGAAATCGGCAATCACCGTCGCAGCCTTCGGTTCGAAGGCGAAGCTGCGCAGCGACGAGACGTCGATGGCGGTCGGCTCGCTCAGGAAGGGGCCGCCGCCGAACAGCGCATCGGCGCTGTCCCAGTGGGCAAGGGTGTTGGCAAAGCGCGGATCGCGGGCAAAGGCGAGAAAGGCCTCGCGACCCAGACGCCGCTCACGAAACGAACTGGCGTAATCGAACTGGCCGACATGCACGGTTTCAATGCCGTGCTGGTCCAGAAGCTGGCCAAGGCTGGCCGGGTCCGCACTGGTCGCTGTCATGGGATCAGGTCCGTTCAGGAGAGGAAAACAAGGGATCAGGCGGAAAGAAAGGCGCGCTGGCGCAGCGCCTGCTGTGGCGGCAGGCCGACAGTGGCAACCCCCACCGGCTTGCCGGCGCGGCGATAGCCCACGGCAACACCGGCCAGAATGCCCTGCGCGCCCGCGAGGCTGCCTTCCAGCACCTCGCTTTCATCGCCCAGCGCCGGCAGCCCGAAGGCCTGCAGCCGCAGGCCGTGCTGGTCGCTCCAGAAGGTGGGCAGGGGCGCAAAGGCCTTCTCCGCCGCCGCCTTGCCGAGGAAGCGGGCCGCAAGCCCCTCCGCCACACGGCGGGCGGTGAAGCCCGGCATGCACCAGTGCTCGAGACGACGCGGCACGGCATCGAACAGCGGGTTGGGA
>DAIPYB010000147.1:0-6617 GCA_036782955.1 Pseudoxanthobacter sp.
GCCGGTGGACCAGTTCCTCTGGTCGCCCCATGTCGAGGCGGTGGCGCTGTTGCGGCGGCCCTGAATGCGGCCGGTTCGCAGGCCAGCCGGCGGCAAACCGGTTGCGCTTTCAGCAGTTTAGAATGTCTTTAAAGTTTAACGGGTGCCGCCTTCCGCATTGACAGGAAGGGGCCGCCCGGTGCTTTGTGCTTCCGCGAACAAGTTGCAGTCGCGCCCTCCATGCGAAGGGCGGAGGATGGCATTTTGCCGTTTCTCCGCCGTGTCGATGCAGGTGCGGCAAACCATGGATTGTGCGGACGGCCGCACGGCGGAGCGGGAGCGGGGGTATGCGGAAGCCGGAGTGCTGGCGGGTGGTTGCGGCCGGGTTCGTGCTGGCTCTGGGGTGGTCGGGTGCCGCCCGCGCCGGCGGCGAGGTGAATATCTACAGCTATCGCCAGCCGGACCTGATCCAGCCCCTGCTCAATCGCTTCACCAGCGAAACCGGCATCCGCACCAATGTGGTCACGGCTTCTGCCGGCCTTGAGGAGCGCATCGCCGCCGAGGGCGAGTTTTCCCCCGCCGATATCCTGCTGTCGGTCGATGTCGGCCGTCTGGAGAATGCCAAGGCGCTCGGCATCACGCAGCCGATCGAGTCGCGCATCGTGGAAGAGAACATTCCCGCCATCTACCGCGACCCGCAGCACGGCTGGGTCGGGCTGACCATGCGCGGCCGCGTGTTCTATGCGTCCCGCGAGCGGGTGAAGGAAGAAAAGCTCGATTACGAAGACCTGATAAAGCCCGAATGGAAGGGCCGGCTCTGCACCCGTTCCGGCCAGCACGTCTATAACATCGGGCTCTTTGCCAACCTCATCGCCAATGACGGCGCTGAGGAGGCGACGAAGATCGTCGAAGGCATTCGCGACAATCTGGCGATGAAGCCGTCGGGCGACGACCGGGCGCAGGCCAAGGCCATATGGGCCGGCGAGTGCGATCTCGCCCTCGGCAACACCTACTATGTCGGCCTGATGGAAACCGATGTCCGCGAGCCTGAGCAGCAGGAGTGGGCGAAGTCCATGCGCGTGATCTTCCCCAACAGCGACGGTCGCGGCACGCAGGTCAACATCTCCGGCGTGGTGCTGGCGAAGCATGCGCCCAACAAGCAGAGCGCCCTGAAGCTGATTGAATTCCTGACCTCCGACGAGGCACAGGAAATCTATGCGGACGTGAACTTCGAATATCCGGTCCGGCCGGGCCTGAAACCCAACAAGGTCATCCAGGACCTTGGCCCGATGAAGCCCGACCCGCTGCCGATGTGGGAGCTTGCAAAATATCGCAAGCAGGCGAGCGAGATCGTGGACAAGGTGGATTTCGACGGCGGTCCGGCGCGCTGAACAGGTTTTGTGGCACCCGCCCGGCCCGATGATTGTCGCGGCCCGGACCGGGTGGATTTCGGGCGGTCGCGGGCAAGGCGCCGCGTGGCCGGGCGGCGGAGCTTTGTCCGGCGCGGGAAGATCAACGGGGATGACAGAAGGGATGAGCACGATGCGTCGTTCTGGGATGTGGCTTGCGGGCGCGGCCCTCTGGGTGATGGCGGCGGCGGGGGCGGCACAGGCCGCCGATGCGCCGGCGCCGGAAGCCGTGGTGAACCACTACGCCGACGTGGCGGCGGCGATGTATGCCGACAGCCTGACCACCGCGAAGGACCTGAAGACGGCGATCGCGGCGTTCCTTGCCAAGCCGGACGACCAGACGCTGGCTGCCGCCCGCACCGCGTGGAAGGCCGCCCGCGTGCCCTACCAGCAGTCCGAGGGCCTGCGCTTCGGCAACGCCTATGTCGATGACTGGGAGGGCAAGGTGAATGCCTGGCCGCTCGACGAGGGGCTCATCGACTATGTCGACAAGAAGTCCTACGGCGAGGAATCGGATGAGAATCCGCTCTATGTCGCCAACGTCATCGCCAACACCCAGATCCGTATCGGCAACGAAGTGGTGGATGTGACGACCATCACGCCGGAACTGCTGGCGGACAAGCTGCAGGAAGCGCAGGACGTGGAGGCCAACGTCGCCACCGGCTACCATGCCATCGAGTTCCTGCTGTGGGGACAGGACCTGAACGGCACGGGACCGGGCGCGGGCAACCGGCCGGCCACCGATTATTCGCTTGAGAACTGCAGCAACGGCCACTGCGACCGTCGCCGCGCCTATCTGACCGCGGCAACCGACCTGCTCATCGCCGACCTGTCGGACATGGCGGAAGCCTGGAAGGACGGCGGCGAGGCGCGCAAGGCGCTGCTGGCCAAGGGGCCGCAGGGCGGCCTTTCCACCATTCTCACCGGTCTCGGCTCGCTGTCCTATGGCGAACTGGCCGGCGAGCGCATCAAGCTCGGCCTGCTGCTGCACGATCCGGAGGAGGAGCACGACTGCTTCTCCGACAACACCCACAACTCGCATTTCTATGACGAGGTGGGCATGAAGGCGCTCTATACCGGCACCTATGTGCGCGCCGACGGCACCACCCTTTCCGGTCCGGGGCTGCAGGCCTATGCCGCCGTGAAGGCGCCGGAGGCGGCGACGCGGCTGGACGCTGCCTTTGCCGATACGCTGGCGAAGATGCAGGTCATGAAGGACCGTGCCGACAGCGGCAAGGAGGCCTATGACCAGATGATCGGCCCGGACAATCCGGAGGGCAACAAGGTCATCGACGACGTGGTGACCGCGCTCGTGGCCCAGACCAAGGCCATCGAAGGCGTCGTTTCCGGCCTCGGGCTGAAGATCGAGGTCGAAGGGTCGGATTCGCTGGATAATCCGTCCGCCGTCGGCGCCAACTGAGGCGTCCCGGTCAAAGGGCATCCGCCGCCGGGCTCATGCGGGCCCGGCGGCATCGGCGTTTTCGGGCGGGGGCCGGGCAGGCCTCCGCCCGGTTGCCTTTCGGCGCTCCGGCAGGTGCGGCGTGGGCGGTTCGGGGCGAAGGCTGTTCTCGATGGTGACGCGGCGCGGATTTTCTCTCGGGCTCGGGGCGCTTGCCCTTGCGGCTGTGGCCGGGGGGCCGGCGGGCGGGCTGGTGCGGCCGGCCTGGTCGGCCACCGCACTGCCGCCGCGCCCGGTGCCTGAAGGCGGGCGCGAGGTGGCGGTGACGCTGGAAGCCGCGCCCCATCGCGGCAGCCTGCCGGCCTTTGCCGATACCCCCGTGGACCTGTGGTCGTTCGATGCCGGCCAGCCTTTTCCGCCCGTCGTGCGTGTGCGTATCGGCGACACGCTGGTGGTGACGCTGCGCAACCGCATTCCGGCCGGGCAGGAGGAGATGACCATCCACTGGCATGGCATCCGCCTGCCGAACGATCAGGATGGCGTTCCCTACCTGACGCAGGCCCCCGTCGCGCCGGACGGCGACGGGCATTACCGGTTCACCCCGCCGGATACCGGCACCTATTGGTTCCACACCCACTGCAACACGGTCGAATCGATCGGGCGCGGGCTGGTCGGCATCCTGATCGTCGAAGGCGACGAGACGCGGCCCTATGACGGCGATCACGTGCTGGCGATCCGCGACTGGCGTATCGGGCCCGATGGCTTCCTGCCGTTCATGACCGATGCCGGGGCCTCGCGTGCCGGCACCTTCGGCACGGTGCGCTCCGTCAACGGCGTGCGGCAGCCGGTCATTGCGGTGGCGGCGGGCGGGGACGTGCGCCTTCGGCTCGTCAATGTCGATGCCACCCGCGTGCCCGATATCGGCATCGAGGGGGCGGAGGCGGCGATTATCGCCATCGACGGCGCGGGCATTCCCCCGGTGCCGCTGACGCACTGGCGCATGGGGCCGGGCATGCGGCTGGATGTGGTGGTGCGCGGGCCGAAGCCCGGCGCGCAGGCCCGCATCGTCGATTATTTCGCCGCCGAGCCGGTCGAGCTTGCCGTTCTGGCCGGCACCGGGCCGATGCTGGAACGCGGCGCCTTCGATCCCGCGCCGCTGACGCGCCCGGTCATTCCCGTGCCCGATCTCGCATCCGCCATTTCGATGCCGGTCGCCATCTCTGCCACGGCTTCCGGGCGGGCGGTTGCGGAGATGACCGAAGGCGCGGAGGCGGGCGCGCCCATCGCGCCGCTGTGCCTGTCGGGTCGCACCTTCTGGGCCATCGACCGGCAGCCTTGGCCCAACCGCGGGCATCGGGTTCTGCCGCCGCCGCTGGCGCGCCTCGATCTTGGCCGCACTTATCTGTTCGAGCTGCGCAACACCACGCCCCATGTGCATCCGATGCACATTCACGGCCACACCTTCAGCGTCGTAAAATCCAGTCAGGGCGCGGTGTTGCCGCACTTCGCCGACACGGTTCTGGTGGCGCCGAAGGAGCGGCTGCAGGTGGCGTTCGTGGCCGACAATCCCGGAAAATGGATGTTCCATTGCCATATCATCGAGCATCAGGAGACCGGCATGATGGGCTACATGACGGTGGCCTGAGGCGATGAAGCGACGGGAGCGACGCATCCGCCCGCTGTCACGCCTCGCCGCGCCGGCGGCGGTCGTGCTGGGGGCATTCCTGTGCGGTGGGCAGGCGGCCGCGGGCGATCTTTCGTTCGCGCTCGGACACGCCGTTTTCGAGCGGTTCTGGGTCGCGGGCGGGGCCTCGACGCAGTCGGCGGACGGGCTGGGGCCGCTCTACAATGCCCGCTCCTGTGCCGGCTGCCATGCCGGGGCCGGCCCTTCCCGCGTAGTGCGCGGTGAGGATGGGCGGCTCGCCGGGCCGGGGCTTGTCGGGCCGGGGCTTGTCTTGCGGCTCGGCACGCAGACGGGTGCCATCGACCCGGTCTACGGCCGCCAGATCCAGCCCCGCGCCGTGCCGGACGTGCCGGCGGAGGCAGCGGTGACGCTGTTCGAGGCGCCCGTGCGCCCGGGAGAGCCGGGGCCGCGCGTCGGCATCCGGCTGGAGGGTCTTGCCTACGGTCCGCTCGGCGCGACGACGGGCGCGGGGGTGCGGGTCGGGCCGGAACTTGCCGGCCGGGCGGCGCTGGGCACGATCGACGAGGCGGCGATACTGGCGCTGGCCGATCCCGATGATGCCGATGGCGACGGCATCTCCGGCCGGCCGAACTGGATCGTCGGCGCAGACGGCAGCCGGCGCCTTGGCCGCTATGGCTGGCGGGCGGCCCATCCCACGCTGGAGGATCAGGTCGCCAGCGCCTTTGCCGAGGACATGGGGCTTTCATCGCGGCTGCGCCCCGAACCGTGGGGCGACTGCACGCCGGCCGAAACGGCCTGCCGCGCGGCCCGCCACGGCGACCGCGATGCCATGGGCGAGACAGAAGTTTCCGACGAGATGTTCGCGTTGGTGATCGCCTATCTCGACGGCCTGAAGGAGCCGTCCCACGAGGCCCGGCAGGGGGCGGCCGCGGGCGAGGGCGGGGACGGCGTGCGCGGCCGGGCAGCGTTTTCGGCGGCCGGGTGTGCCGCCTGCCATGTGCCGGCGCTGCCTGCGGCCGGCGGCGGGATGGTCAACGCCTTCTCCGACCTGTTATTGCATGACATGGGTGAAGGGCTGGCCGATCCGGCGCTTCAGGGCGAGGCGACTGCGCGCGAATGGCGCACCGCACCGCTCATCGGCCTGTCGTCCGGCAAGGCCGGCACCCGTCGTTATCTGCACGATGGCCGTGCCGACAGCCTGCGGACGGCAATTGGCTGGCACGATGGCGAAGCGGCTGCGGCGCGCGCGGCGTTTCAGGCTCTTACGCCGGCCGATCAGGCGGCGTTACTGGCCTATCTCGGAGAGTTGTGATGCGGGTTGCGACCCTGACGAAGCCTCTGGTGCTGGCGCTTCTGGGCCTTGCGGCGACGGTGCCGGCGGCGATGGCGCAGCAGCCGGCCGCCGCGCCGGCGCCGGCTGCCACCACGGGCACTTCCACCGATGAGGCGATGGTGGTGCACCAGCGTACGCTGGTGGCGCTGGCGGTGGAGCGCTATATCCGCCCGGCCTATGCGGCGGTCGCCGACGCGGCGAACAGCCTGCGCACGGCAACGGTGCGCTATTGCGCCCAGCCTTCCCCGACCAATACCGATGCCCTGCGGTCCGCCTTTTCGGACATGCTGGCGGCATGGGGGCGGGTGGATTTCCTGCGGTTCGGGCCGGCAACCGCCGATCACCGGCTGGAGCGGATGTCGTTCTGGCCCGATCCGCGCAATTTCGTCGAAAAGCAGTTGCGCCAGCTTCTGAACAGCGGCGACCTGACCAGCTATGACCTTGCCCGGCTGCGCGGGCAGAGCGCGGCGGTGCAGGGGCTTCCGGCCTTCGAGCGGCTGCTGCTGACCCCGCCGAAGGATGGCGGGGTGGTGCCGGACGTGAAGGCGGCCGATTTCGCCAACCGCTGCCAGCTCGCCACGCTGATCGCCACCAACATCACCGATATCGCCGCCACCCTGCGGGACGAGTGGACGCGACCGGACGGCTATGCCGGCATCCTGCTCAAGCCGGGGCCGGAAAATCCCGTCTATCGCACGCAGGCGCAGGCCGCCGACGAGATCCTGAAGGCGCTCGCCACCGGCATCGAGCAGGTGCGCGACCTCGCGCTCGGGCCGGCGCTGGGCGCCTCCGCGGCCGAGGCCAAGCCGATGCGCTTTCCCTTCGTGCGCAGCGGCAACACGCTGGTGCTGG
>DAIPYB010000148.1:0-6611 GCA_036782955.1 Pseudoxanthobacter sp.
ACACGCCCAAGCTTACGATGGCCGCCAATCTGTCCAGTCCGGCGGGACCACCTCACAATATCTTTCAGCCGATTGAGCACATGCTGGATCACTGTGGCGGACATGGGGTGCTTCGCCTCGGAATGCTGCCTGATGGGCTGAAGGGCACGGGGGCACACTTCGGTGGGGAAGGCCCACGCCGCAAGGCATGCGGCGTGGATCGCGTCATTCGGTGCTATTGAGCACCACCGCCGCCATGTTCGTCGGCATACTCGACACCGGCCTGCGTCTGTTCGATCGCCTGCTGAATGAGAGCCATGGCCTTCATGCGGTGGCCGCCCTTGTTCGATGACGCCTCGCGCAGGGCGGCCAGGGCGTCATAAAGGGATGAAAGCGCCCTCTCCATGTTGCCTTGATACGCCTCAGCGCGAGTTGCGACGCCCACTGTTCCGAGCCCTGCAGCACCGGCGGCCAGCGCCGTGAGGCGTCGACGGTTCATCCGCGCATCATCCATGATGATCTCCGTATATTTCTGCTGGATTATTTCGCTTTCCGGTCCTGGCAGAGGATCGCCGCCGCCAGGAGCGCACCGATCAGAGAAATGTGCTCCATGACCACATGAAAATGCGCGGTTCGCTCCGGCTCGGGCATCATCCAGAACCCATGCGCGATAGGTATTGTCAGCACCGTGAAGACGATGAGGGATGCCGCGCCCAGCCAAGCTGCGCGGTTCAGAATGATCATGGCCGATCCAATGAGAAGCCACGCGGCAGTCGCAGCGCCATAGACCGGCGCCGGCTCCAGGCCGAAATGCGCCATCTCCTCTACCCAGGAGGGGAACGAAAAGAGCGCAGCGAGGCCGGCGCTCCAAAAGACAAACGTCAGCAAGACGCGTGCGACAAGCCGCACAACTGCGGCACCAAGAATTGTATCGAGAATATTCTGCATCTTTAACTTGATCCGTTGCGCCGGGATGGCCTCACCTGTCTCCTTCGCTTGAGGAAAGGCCCTCGTCATCACCAGAAGTAATGATGTGCTCTCATCCCTGCCGCCGCATGTTGGCGCCGTTCGCTGCGCGGGCGACCTTTACGGATCAGGAGGCATGTTGGTGGGTCGATGGATGATGGCGCGCGTCGTCGCGCTGGTGATGATCGCGGGCGTAGTGCCGCCGCCGGCTGCGTTCGCTCAAACGGTGAATGGCTTGTTCGTGGCACCGCCTGCGCAGCCCCTCAATGTCGGCGATGCCATTCGCGCCGCTGCCGCATATCACGACAGCGCAGCCTATGAGCGCGACCTGTCAGCGGTCACGCGTGCTGCAATAGCGTGGATCAATGACGCAGCGCCCCACAGCCCCCGGCCTGCTGTCGTGCTCGATATCGATGAAACGGCTCTGTCGAATTGGGAGGTCATCCGGCGGGATGACTTTGGCCGGCCCATCGGCGGACCGTGCCTTGCAGGTGGCACCGATCCCTGCGGCTGGGCCGCCTGGGACATGCTGGCGTCCGATGTGGCCATTACGCCGGTGTTGAATCTGTTCAGACGCGCCCGGGAGCTCGGTATCGCTGTGGTATTCATCACCGGCCGTCCCGAAAACCAACGGACCGCGACCGAGACGAACCTGCGAACCGCCGGCTTTGCTGGGTACGAGGCCATGTACATGCCGCCCGATGGCGCGCGTTTCGCGTCGGCGGCCGACTTCAAGACGCCGATCCGGGCGCAGCTGGAAAAGGATGGCTACACCATCATCGCCAATGTGGGTGACCAACCCTCCGATCTTCTGGGTGGTCACGCCGAGAAAATCTATCTCCTGCCCAATCCCTTCTACCGCGTGCCATGACGAGCGCCCGCGCGCGGCGGGACCAGAATGCCCACAGGGCTGCCACCATCCATTGCCGACGAGCAGGAGGCGTCACCCTTGTGGCGCCCCCTCGGAACCAAGTTCGTTCCTGCGGCAAGTAGGGAGTAGATCATGTTCGGCTCATCCTCCTCCGGGGGATCTAAAGCACGCACCATCATCGCCTCGGCCATCGGAAACGGGCTCGAATGGTTCGATTTTCTCAGCTACGGCCTGCTCGCAGGATCGATCGCGATTGCATTTTTTCCCGATCACGCACCGGGTTCCGGCCTCATCCTGGCTTTCGCGACCTTTGCGGTCGGCTTTGCCGTCCGGCCCATCGGCGGGGTTCTGCTGGGGCTCTATGCGGACAAGGCCGGACGCCGCGGCGCGCTCGCCTTAATGATGGGGATGATGTCCGGGGGCAGCCTGCTCCTCGCGCTGGCGCCAGCCTATGACCAGATCGGCATCGCCGCCCCCCTTCTCGTCGTTGCCGCGCGGATCGTGCAAGGGCTCTCCGTAGGCGGCGAATTCGCCGGTTCCGCAACCTTCCTGGTGGAGCACGCACCGCCCGGCCGACGCATGTTCTACGGCAGCTTCCAGATGTGCGCGCAGGGCGTCGGCATTCTGGCGGCATCGCTTTTCATTTTTGCGCTCGAGCAGACCCTGACGCCGGACGCCTTCGGCACCTGGGGGTGGCGTATTCCCTTCGCGGCCGGCGCCATCATCGGGCCTGTCGGGCTCTACTTGCGCTGGCGCGTCGCAGAGACTCCAGAATTTTGCGCCGCTGTCTCGAAGAGCCCCGCCCCTGCCGGTGTGCTGCGGGCATTGCGCACCGAGGCTCCCGCGCTTTGGTGCGGCATCGGTCTCATCGCCGTGGGCACGGCCATCGCCTATCTTTGGCACAGCTATCTGGTGGTCTATGTCGTGCATGAGCTTCACCTGACGCGAACGGACGCATTACTGAGCGCCTCTGCGTCCGGCGCACTGGCCGTGTGCCTCTACCCCCTGGCCGGTTGGCTCGGGGATCGGCTCGGCCCCTTCCGCCTTTTCTCATGGTCCACGGCGATCTTCGCCGGGCTGACATGGCCCCTTTACGCCTGGCTGACGGGCGCGCCCGATTTCGGGCGGCTCATGGCGGCGCAACTTGTCGCGACCGCCTTTCTCGCCTTCATTTCCGCCTGTCATCCCGGATTGCTGGCCATGCTGTTCCCGGTCAAAGTGCGGACCACAGGCGTGGCGCTTTGCTATAATGTTTCGGTATTGGCCTTCGGGGGCCTCGCACCGCTCACAGTGTCGTGGCTGGTCGCACGGACGGGCAGCCCCATGATGCCGGCAGTCTATCAGATCGTGGTCGCCGGCCTGTCGCTGCTTCTGGTGCTTTTCGCGCCTTCGGCACGTCGGCAGGCTCTGGACCGCAACGGGGCAACGAAAGATAATCCGTCGTCTATTTTCAGGTAATAAGGTAGCATCGGTGTCACCGTTGCGATCCAGAGCATATTCAGCGATGCCTACTCTCAACAATTTTATTCTGCGACGAACGGACTTGCCTCCGGTGGAGATCGACTGGCTCCTCACCCATGCCAGGCCGCGCTCCCTGCCGCGCGGGGGCGTCTTCTGCACTACAGGGCAGGCCGAGCACGAGATCGGATTCCTCGATGAGGGCATCCTGCAGGTGTTCGCCTTATCGCCGGATTGGCGCAAAATCCTGCTGGATTTCATCTTCGCAGGTGGCGTCGCCCTGGCCCTGGACAGCGCGACCAAAGGCCTCCCCTCCGAGGTGGTGTTCGAGGCCGTCATTCCATGTCGGCTCACGGTGCTTCCCTATCACCTGCGGCACGCGGCGGTGGAACGTCATGCGGGTTGGGAGCGCCTGGCGACGCGGATGACGGAGGAGATGTTCCAACGCAAACAACAGCGGCATATGTCGCTGCGCTCGAAGACCGCGCGGCAGCGCTACGCAGAGCTCTCCTGCGAGCTGCCGGAGGCATGGCGATCGATCCCCCAGCATCTGATCGCCGCCTATCTCGATATCACGCCGCAATATCTCTCCACCCTCAAGCAACGGGCGGAACGGGAGATAATGACGGAGAAAGTGTCGGCGCGGGCCAGAGCCGCGGGCCTTCTCGTCAGCCCGGGAGAGGATGTGGGCCGTTAGCGCGCCGCTCCGGCCGCGAGAGCGGCTCACGGTGCGCCGAACACGACCTGGTGCATGATGCGTCCGGGCCAGAAGGTGAATAGCCCCGCCAGAACGAGGCCGCCATAGAACAGCCCGCGCATGCCTCTGGCATGAGTGCCGATGTCGCCCCTGCGCCCATGCAGGAGCGCCAGAGGGAGGGCAATGAGAACGTAGAGTGAGAGAAGGTGAATGGGGCCGAAGGGGCCAATCCATCGCATCTCATGAATGAAGAAAGACGATAGCGCAACAACGGCCATTAGGGCCGCCCACACCCAACCCACGAGCCGATGGGGAACTGTCCCCTTGGGCGCAGCCAGCTGGATCATGCCGAGAGCCAATGCGGCGACGGCGGAGAACGCGTGAATGCGGATTGCCGCCGAGGCATCAAGAAGCGGTTCAAGTGTCATGACGCCTCCCAGCTGTGCGTCGCGCAGAATTCGCGTCACAGCGCTGCCCATGGATACTCAGAGCGTCTAAACTGCAGCTATTCCGCCGGCAACGCCGCCCTACGTGTTTCCCCGCCGACAACAGTCTTTTGCCTCCTGCATTAAAGGCAACCGAACTTGGTGGAGCGCGGTTCGGGCCGCCCCCAACCGTTGGAGGGCAGGTCCTCGAAAGGGGGCCGGAAGACCTGGCGCACCAGGCTGAAGCGCGACGGCACTGTCAATGTCGGGCTGTCATAATCGAGAATCCAGAAGTAATCATAGGTGTCATCCGGCCAGGTCCCTGGCACGCGACGGGCCGCACCGCTCATTTGATCGAGGTGCAGAAGTTGCCGAAGCGTGACCCTCTGGCCCGGAAAGGCCTCTTCCAGCCGCGCGCTGGCGATATGGAGATGCTCCCACACCATGACCACCGTCTGTCCGTGCCAACGCGGATTGTCCAATAGGTCCCGGGCCACCGCGGCGGTTCTCGCATTGAGCAGGACTTCGGGGTGAAACGGCGTGAGCATGAGCGGGTTCGCGGCAACACTCATGTTCCATGCCGCAGCGATGGGCTGCGCGGTTTCCAGCGTGTGCAAGGTAATGGCGAGAATGGCCGCCGGCCGAGCGCCATTGAGAAGGCTCCTGGATGCCCTCGGACCAAGATATTGCGCGGCGAGCGCCTCTGCCCGCTGCCGACCAACGCCACACAGAGACAGCAGGTTCTGTTTCTCACCATGGCGCATGATGATGATGCGCGCGGGCGCTGCCTTTGCCTCATTGGCGACAAACGTAATGCCACCCAATGCAACAAAAAGAATAAGAACACATAGCTTGCGCAACAGCGTTCGCTCGATGCGCTGATGCGCCATGTGGGAAAGCTTTCGTGTGATTGTGTGCGTCATGTCGCAAGACGGGTCAAGCGCGGGACATGAAGCCTTGCCCAGGTCGACGTGCCGAGAACGACGGCTGAGTGCTACCCCTCAATTCTGTGGCGTGAAGGCCTTCGTGATATGAGTGTTGTGGGAGGCATCAGGCCTCCCACAATTTTCCGGTCAGCGCTCTTCTTCCTCGAACAGCCAAAGCGAACGCGTTGCCAGCAGCGACTGGGCGTCGGCAACCATTCCAAGAAAGGCCGGCATCCGGTGCTTTTGCGCATCCGAAAGCGACGCGACAAGCGGACGCGAGGCGGCGACGAAGCCTTTCAGATCCTGGCCACGAATGGCCTCGGCATCGCCGATCCGCTCGAGCGCTTCGAGAAAGTCGGATGCTGGCGTGGCCTCCGCCCGCTTCTTTCCCCGGGCCATCGAATCCGCAGCGATCTTACGGATCGAGGCCTCCACCGGAGGCCAAAGCTTGTCCTGCGCGGGCGTCAGCTCCAGCACCGTCTTGAGAGCGGCAATGCGCGCATTGAGGACCGCATTTGCATCGGCATCGGAGTAGATCTCGATGATCTGGGTTTCTTGCGGGGCATTTTGCGCCTGAGCGACGGAGGCGGCCAGCAGCAGACCGCTGCAGAGCGTCGCGCACAGGGCGGACTTGATGAGGTTCATGTTCATTCTCCGCAATGAGAGCGCCTTGCCTACTGCCAGTTTCCATCGGGCAGGCGGCCGTGGAAGGGGGTGTTGCGGCAATGCCCCCAAGGGCCCCGCCAATAGCCCGGAGGGCAGCCATTCCAGGGCGCGCCGCCGTTGTAGGGGCCGAAATACCCGCCCGGATTCGGTCCGAATCCGAAACGGTGGCAGGCGCCACCCGGGCCGCGGTACCACCCTGGACCGCAGCCATCGGCGACGGGCGTGATCAGCGCCGGCGCTCCCGTGAGCGGAGAGGCGGGCAGCGGCAATGCCACCGCCGAAAGCCCCGAAGCGGCGAGAAATCCGGCGGCGGCCGCCGCTTTCAGTAAAGTACCTGCCATGCGACAATCCCTTCCGTCGTCTGGATCATTCCTGCTCCACCAACGCTCGCCACCAACATCGCGTCGACACATCCGAGAGGTCACGACGGACAAGGCGCCAGTCATCGCGATGCTCAAGAGCGGCGTTTGCACCTGCGGCGCGCCCCGCTCAGCGCAGCGATGGACCGTGCAGCAACACGGCTCAGCAGGATCTGGAGCGAAGATCGATCACCCTGCCTTCATGCAGGGGACAGCAAGGTGCCGTCATCACCAGAAGTGTTGATGCCCGACGCCACGGGCTAG
>DAIPYB010000149.1:0-6597 GCA_036782955.1 Pseudoxanthobacter sp.
GGATGAAATTGTGGAAGATCGGGCCGGCCTGAAAGCGGAAGCTGCCGTCTTCGGGGCGGTAGATATCGGTGCCCGTCAGATCCGAGGGCAGAAGGTCCGGTGTGAACTGGATGCGGTGGTCGTCGCAGTGGATCGCGCGCGCCAGTGCCTTGATCGCCTTGGTCTTGGCAAGGCCGGGGGCGCCTTCCACCAGCAGGTGGCCGTCGGCCAGCACCGCGATCAGCAGGCGGTCGACGAAACCGGGCTGGCCGAGAATGCAGCTGTTCATGTAGGCGGCGAGGTGTTCGAAGACCCGGTGCAGCGCCTCGTTCAGATCACCGCCGGCACCGGCCGGAGCAGCAGACTGGACCTTTGAGGCGGAAGGGCGGAGCGATGTCATCGGCAGGTGATTCCCCGGGCGGCAGAGGCATGTGGGCCAGCAATAGGCCAAACCGGCTTACACCGACATTGCCTCAACATGAACAATCTGTAATGCCCCCCGCTCAGGCCCCCGAGCCGCGGGAGAATGTCACGAACTTGCATGTCGTTGCAGCCGAAATATGTCCGGTTGCGCCAAAGGCGGTGAACAGACGCTTTTTGTTTGCGTTGTCGTGGCCGGCCTCTTGCGGCTCTGCCATGTGATAAGGTAGCGACCGGTGCCGGGGGGGACAGACACGGATTGAACCGGGCGAAAGTGGCCGGCATGGAACAGCATGAATCCGGTCCCGTCGGGGGCCGTGCAATTTCTCCCCCTTATCTGGCTGCAGGGGCGGAGCGCGAAAGCGAAGTCGTGCGGGCCCTGTTGCGGGAAACCGCCGTGCAGGAAGCCGCCGATGTCGTGGCGCATTTCTACGATGTGCTGACGGCCGATGCGGACGCCGCCGCCTTTCTCAGCCACGAAGTCGTTCAGGCCCGCCTCACGCCATCGCTGCAGGCATGGCTGATCTCGTTGATGTCGGCCGAAGACGGCGCGGCCGGCGAGGTCGACAAGCAGCACGTCATCGGCGCCATCCACGCCCGTATCCGCCTGCCGGCCCATCTGATGTTGCAGGGCGCGATGGTGCTGAAGGCGCGTTTCGGCGCCGCGCTGAGCCGGCGCAGTCCGGATGCGGAGACGTGCGCCGAAGCGCTTGCCGCCATGCACGCCCGCATCGACGGCGCCATGTGCGAGATGATCTCCGCCTATGTATCGGGCAATGCCGACCGTGCGCAGGCCTTCGAGGCTTTCCGGCTGTTCGCCGCCGGCCCCGAAAGCGCGCTCGATCGCGAGACCCAGCGTGCCGCGCTGATGGAGTGGATGCAGGGCGTGCTCTATGCCCTGCTGGGCGGCGACGACGATCCGCCGCTGCAACCGATCCGCACCGCGCCGTTTGGGCTCTGGGTCACCCATCGTGCCGGTGTCATTTTTCAGGGGCTGCCCGGTCTCGATGCGCTCGGCAAGGCGCTCGTGCAGATCGACAGCCTGATCCTGCCCCAACTTTCGGCCGCCCGGCAGGTTGGCGGCAGCCGGGTCAGCGCCGTCGCCGGGCAGTTGCGGACGGTGGTGGACGAGGTGCGGTTCCTGCTCGACGACCTGTTTCAGGTGGTGGTCAGCAATCAGGAAGGCCGCGATCCGCTGACGCGCACGCTGAACCGGCGCTTCCTGCCGGCGGTTCTGGGGCGCGAGGCGGCCATCGCCCGGCGGGATGACCTGCCCTTTGCCGTGCTGATGCTCGATATCGATCACTTCAAGGCCATCAACGATCGCTGGGGCCACACGGCCGGCGACGCGGTGCTGCGGGACGTGGCCGAACTGCTGCTCGATGGGGTGCGCCTCAGCGATTTCGTCTTCCGCTACGGCGGCGAGGAATTCCTGCTGGTGTTGCCGGAGGCGGACGAGGACGCGGCCCGGGAGGCGGCCGAGCGTCTGCTGGCAACCTTGCGCATCACGCCGCTGCGGCTGCCGGACGGCAGCAGCACGAATGTAACCGCCTCCGCCGGGCTTGCGCTGTTCGACGGCCATCCCGATTATGCCACTCTGATAGAGCGCGCCGATGCCGCGCTTTATGACGCCAAGCGGGCAGGGCGCGACCGGCTGGCGATTGCACCACCGCTGGCGCCGCAGCCGCAGGCATGAGCGATACGACCGGCAGGGACATGTAAAATGTGGGATGAAAGGTTCGCGGGCGATGACTATTTCTACGGCACCGCCCCGAATGCCTTCCTGCAATCGAATGCCGGCCTGTTGCGGACTGGCATGAGTGCGCTGAGCCTTGCCGAGGGCGAGGGGCGCAACGCGGTCTGGCTCGCCGCACAGGGGCTCGATGTCACCGCCGTCGATGCCTCCGCAGTCGGTCTTGCCAAGGCCGCGCGGCTGGCGGAGGAGCGGGGTGTCGGGCTTCGTACGCTCGTTGCCGACCTTGCGACATGGGACATTCCCGCTGGCGCCTACGACATCGTGGTCGCGATCTTCATCCAGTTCGCGCCGCCTCCCGTGCGCGATCGGCTTTTCGCGGGCATGGTGAACGCGCTGAAGCCGGGCGGATTGCTGCTGTTGCAGGGCTATCGCACCGAACAGCCGCGCTATGGCACCGGCGGCCCCAAGGCACCAGAATTGCTCTATACCGAAGCATTGCTGCGGAACGCCTTCGCGGCGCTGCAGATCGAGCGCCTCAGTGTGCACGACAGCGAGATTTCCGAAGGCAGGGGCCATCATGGCATGTCGGCGCTGATCGATCTGGTCGCCCGCAAGCCGCTCTGAGCACACAGCGTCCGTGGATGCCGCCGAAACGTCCGCCCACCGGTGGTTTGCCATGAGAACGGCAGCATAAAATTTCATCGTCAATCGTCGATTGACTGGACATGCCGGCCCCGTTGCCCCATCTGATAGGTTCCCGGCCGCGCCCTCGCGCGCGGCGCATCCGGCAGAGCAGCGATGGCCCGCCTTTCTATTCTCGATCTCGTCCGCATCACCCGCGATGGCAGCGCCCGGCAGGCGCTGGATAACGCCCGCGACCTTGCCGGCCTTGCCGAAGGCCTGGGCTTCACGCGCTACTGGGTTGCCGAGCACCACAATATCGATGGCATCGCCAGCAGCGCGACATCGCTCGCCATCGCGCATATCGCCGCCGGCACGCGCTCCATCCGGGTCGGGGCGGGCGGTATCATGCTGCCCAACCACGCGCCGCTGGTCATTGCCGAGCAGTTCGGAACGCTGGCGACGCTGTTTCCCGGCCGCATCGATCTGGGCCTCGGCCGGGCGCCCGGCGGCGATGGACTGACCATGCGCGCCCTGCGGCGGTCGCTGGACAACGCCGATAATTTCCCGCGCGACGTGCTGGAACTGCAGGCCTATTTCAGCCCGGCCGCCGCTGCCCAGCGCGTGCGGGCCATCCCGGCGGCGGGCACCAACGTGCCGATCTGGATTCTCGGCTCCAGCACCTACGGCGCGGAACTGGCCGCCCATCTGGGGCTGCCTTATGCCTTCGCGTCGCACTTCGCGCCGGATCTGCTGTTGCCGGCGCTGGAAATCTATCGCACCCGCTTCCAGCCCTCCGCGGTATTGCAGCGGCCTTATGCGATGATGGGCATCAACATCATCGCCGCCGACACCGAGGCCGAGGCCCGCCGCCTGCGGACAACGCAGCAGATGTCGTTCGTCAACCTGCGCCGGGGCGTCTCCACCATTTCGCTGCCGCCAGTCGACGATATCGACAGCTACTGGACGCCTGATGAAGCCCTGCTCGCCGACCGGCTGCTCGCCCGCTCCGTGATCGGCACGCGCGATCAGGTGCATGACGGCATCGCGGCACTGGTGGCGGAGACCGGCGTCGACGAACTGATGATCGTGAGCGACATCTACGACCATGCGGCCCGGCGTCGCTCGCTGGAGATCATCGCGGAAGCCGGCGGGCTGGCCCCGCCGGCCTGACGGGCAGGGTCAGATCGCCGCTTCGATCAGCATCGGCCCGCGCCGCGCCATGGCCGCGGCGAAGGCGCTCTCGAAGGCGGCCACCGTTTCCACGCGCACGGCTTCCACGCCCATGCCGCGCGCCAGCGCTGGCCAGTCCAGCGACGGGTTGGAAAGATCGAACAGCGACAGTGCCTTGCTGCCCTGCTGTACCGCGCCGACGCGGCCAAGTTCGACCTCCAGAATATGATAGGCGCGGTTGGAATAGATCACCGTCACCACGTCGAGATTCTCTCGGGCCTGCGTCCAGAGCGCCTGCACATTGTACATGGCGCTGCCGTCGCCCTGCAGCACCACCACCTTGCGGTCGGGACAGGCCACCGCCGCTCCGGTCGCGACCGACAGCATGCTGCCGATCGCGCCGCCGGTGAGGCTGAGAAAATCATGCGGGGCGGCGCCGGTCGTCAGCGGGAAACAGGCGAGGCCGGAGGAAATGGATTCATCGGCCAGAATAGTCCCTTCCGGCATCGCGCGGGCCACCACGCGCATGATGGTTTCCGGGTCGAGCGGGGCGTTGCGGTCCAGATCGGGCACCGTATGCGGGGCGACTGTCGCCGGCGCGCGCGCGTCGAGCGCATCGGCAAGCGCGGCGAGGGCCTGCGGGCCGTCCTCGTGCGGATGGGCGAGGGTGGCGATGCGGCAGCCGTCCGGCGTCAGCCAGCTCGGCTTGCCGGGATAGGCGAAGAAGGAGACCGGCGGCTGCGTGCCGACCAGAACCAGAAGTCCGACCGTGCCGAGAAATTCCAGCGCTTCCTCGGCGAAATAGGGTAGCCGCTCCACCGCTACGCGCCCGGCGCCGCGTTCCATGCGCGGGGCGAAGGTATCGCACAGCAGGCGCGCGCCGGTTTTTGCGGCAATGCGGCCGGCGGCTTCCAGCCCGGCGCCGCGCAGTGCCTCGCCGCGCATCAGGATTGCCGCCTTCGTGCCATCCCGCAGCAGGCGGGCGATACGCTCCACCGCATCGGCGGAAACCGGCTCCGGGCCGGCAACCGGCAGCGGTGCTGCAATGCCTTCGGCTGCATTCCACGCCGCATCGGCCGGCAGGATCAGCGTGGCGATCTGGCCCGGCGCCTCGCGCGCGGCCCGCACCGCGCGGGCAGTATCGGCGGCAACGGAGCGGGCATCGGGCGATTGTCGGATCCAGCCTGAAACGGGCCGGGCGAAGCCCTCCACGTCCGCCGTCAGCGGTGCGTCGTAGCGCAGATGGTGGCTGGCGTGGTTGCCGACGATGTTGACGATCGGCGTTGCCGCCTTGCGGGCGTTGTGCAGGTTGGCCAGCCCGTTGGCAAGGCCGGGGCCGAGGTGCAGCAGCGTCGCCGCCGGCCGGCCCGCCATGCGGCCATAGCCGTCGGCGGCGCCGGTGACCACGGTCTCCGCCAGCGCCAGAACCGGGCGCATGCCCTCGGCGGTGTCGAGTGCGGCGACGAAGTGCATCTCCGAGGTGCCGGGGTTGGCGAAGCAGACATCGACACCGCTTGCCAGCAGCGTTCCAAGCAGGGTTTCCGCCCCGGTCGGCGCCGCGGAGCCGACATTGCCTCCGCTGCTGCTGCTTCCAGACGCGGTTTGCTTGCCATCCTTCAGCATCGGATCCTCCACCGGCACGATATCGATTCGAAGCCGGCAGTATCGCCCCCGGTCTGCGGGGGCGAAAGGGGGCCCCGGTCAGCGTGCGCCCGTCACCCCGACATAGAGGGCATAGAGCGATGTCGTGGCGGTTATGAACAGCCGGTTGCCCTTCGGGCCGCCGAAGGTGAGGTTGGCCACCGCCTCCGGCACCCGGACGCGGGCGATCGGGCTGCCGTCCGGCGCGAAGACGTGCACGCCATCGGCCGCGCTGGACCACAGATTGCCGCGCACATCCACCCGCATGCCGTCGGGCACGCCCGGCTCGATGACGGCGAACACGCGCCCGTTGCGCAGGCGGGCGCCGTCCACATCGAAGGCGCGGACGTGATGGCCGTCCTCAAGGCCGTGGCTGCGGCCGGAATCGGCGATGTAGAGCGTGCGCTCGTCGGGCGAGAAACACAGTCCGTTGGGCTGGCCGAAATCGTCGGCCACGATTGCGATTTCGCCGCTGTGCGGATCGACGCGGTAGACGTTGCGCGTCGGCTGCTCCGGCTCGGCCGGGGTCCCTTCGTAGAGGTTCATGATGCCGTAGACCGGATCGCTGAACCACACCGCGCCATCGCGGGTCACCACGACATCGTTCGGAGCATTGAGGCGGCGGCCGTCATAACGGTCGGCGATCACCGTCACCGTGCCGTCGTGCTCGGTGCGGGTCACGCGGCGGTCGCCGTGCTCGCATGTCAGGAGCCGCCCTTGGGGATCGCGCGTGTTGCCGTTGGCGTGGTTGGAGGGCTGGCGGAAAACGCCGGTGCTGCCGTCCGCGCGCCAGCACAGCATGCGGTTTTCGGGAATATCGCTCCACACCAGCGTGTTGTGCAGCGGAAACCACACCGGCCCCTCCGCCCACCGGCAGCCGGTGGCAACACGCTCGAGATGCGCGTGGGGCAGGGCCAGCGTGAGGGCGCGCGGGTCCAGCACCTCCACGGGATTGGCCAGCACCGGGCCGGTGGCGAAGGGCGCAAGGAGGGCGGGCAGCGGAGCAGGCGTCATCGCCATCGCGGTTCTGTCCTGAGCGACGTGATTCATAGCGAGGTCATCCAGAG
>DAIPYB010000150.1:0-6579 GCA_036782955.1 Pseudoxanthobacter sp.
GCGCACATGTACGGACCGGACGTAGTTCTCGGCTGCCCGTCCAAGCCCTCCCCCGGAGGCGGCTGCGTCGCCGACATTTGCCGGCAGGAGTCGCCCGCGTTCAGCCATTCAGTCCCACCCCTGCTCGCCACTCTCTAGTGTGCTTCGTTCCAACTGCGACGCTGGTCGCAGACAGATCTGTCTGTTCCATCTTACATCAGATTTCGGTGAAATTGTGAGATGGAAGCCGGTCCGGCCCCGGGGAGCGCTCAGACACGCTTGGCCCTGCGGCGGGCTTCGAACGCAGTTGCGAGAAAATCGTCGAAGGCCCGGAAATAGGCTGGCCAGTCTGGCAGATGGTCGATCTGCGATCGCCTTTCGGCTTGTGGCTGCTCATTGGCCTCCACGATGGCATTCAGCCAGCCGGGTGCATCGATGGGGTCGACAAAAGTGGCGTGCACCGAGCCAACTTCGCGATGGGCCGGAATATCCGATGCAATGACCGGCGTGCCCTGAGCCAGCGCCTCGATCACCGGCAGGCCAAACCCTTCGATGAATGAGGGCATAAGCAGTGCCCGGGAGTTGGCGATCAGCCGCGCCAGTCCGCGGGAGGACAGGCCCGAGATGAGGTGAATGCGGTTGCGCGTGGTGGGGGCACTTTGTAGCCGATGGCGGATCGCCTCGCCGCCCCAGCCGATTGCTCCGACGACGACCAGATGCGGTGCCCGGTCTACGAACCGAGCAACCAGACGTTTCCATACTTCGAGCAGCATCGCATGGTTCTTCCGCGGTTCCAGAGAGCCGCAAACCACGAAGTAGGGTACGGCGAAAAGTTCCGGGTCGATGTGCGGCGGCGAGCGGAAAATGTCGGCGACAGGCAGCGGGTGCAGGAAAGTGGGGATCGAGTCGCCGCCGCGAAGCGCGATTTCCGCCCCGACCGCATCGCGGGCGACCTGCGTGGTCACGATCAGTCCGCCGGCGTGCCGATAGGTGGTGTCCACCATGCGGGCGTGAAAGCGGCAGGAGGCCGCCGAGACATATTCGGGAGTCTCGATCGGGATAACGTCATGAAGCATGAAGATCGGACAGACATCCGGCCTCCGGTCCAGCCAGCGCAACAGGCGCGGAATGGCAAGGCCGATCTGGCCGGTATTGATGTAGAAGGTGCCCGGCTGCAGCGCATTCCTGTTGTGCTGACCGATCGAAAGGCGAGCCTTCAGGGCGACCGATGCGATGCGGCGGGCGGATGTGCCGAGGCTGAAGGCCTTAGGGGGCTTCTCCGGTGGCGGAATGGGCTGGCCGTTGACCAGACATTCACGCACCGCCTGCAGCAGGCGATCTCCGTCCGCCGGGCAGGTTTCCGCCCACAGACGCTCAACCTGCTCGACGGCCCGCAGAACCCAGTCACGGTTGAAGACCCGGATTCCCAGCGCCGTCGGCAGCACGCCCCAGACATTGCGCTTCGGATCGGAGAAGAAGTGATGGGCGAAGGCCAGATCCACCCGGTCAATGCCGCGCGGCGTGGGCGTAATCGGCCCGACGAAAAGCCGCGTCATGTCGAAGGCGACAGGAGGGAGCATAATCGGCTGTGGTCTCCACCTTTGTCCTGCGAAGTCCGGCGGTCGCCAGACATGACAAACCTGCGCGCGCAGGCACAGGCAGGATCGGCAGGAAGCCGGCGTTATATTGGGGGCGGAACGATGAGAGCTGGGCTCAGCCAACAACCATCAGACCTTCAGGAAAGGTCTGATGGTTGTTCCGTTGGGAACTAACGAACAAGTTTTCCTGTCTCAGGCCTGAGCATGGTCGGCATTGGTCGAGTTGCGCGACACGCCGGCGATAAGGCCGGGATCGATAGCCCGGAGGATCTGGCGCTCACCGAGCTTGGCATGCTGCATGCGCACGGCGACGCGCATACGGGCAGGCTCCTGAGCACTCAGCTCGCGCAGAGTACGTACCGTGCTGGTGATGAAAGTCACGATAAGGCTGCCGCCGGCAAAAACCATTACGCCATCGAAGATCGAGAACGTCTCCTCACCAAGCACAATAGTGGCCTGATCCGGCTCGATGCAGGCCATCACGATGGTCAGGACGATGACCCCGATGCGCGCTTCTGTCGGGCCGAGTGCCGAGAATGACAACTGGAACACGCCCGTCGCGTGATAGCGCAGGAAAACGTGGATGCTCATCAGCAGATAGCCAGCCGCGCAGAACAGCGAGGTATCCAGTCTGATGAATGCCGTCAGGCCAAGCCCGATGTGGAACAGCACCGTGCAGATGGCATCGAGCGAGTGGTCGAGGAAATAACCGAAGCGGGGCCGCTCGATATGGCGATAGCGGGCGAGGGAGCCGTCGAGCGAGTCACCGAACCACTGGATGCCGAGACCGGCACATGCCAGCCAGAGGAAAGACACCTCAGCGTTTGACAACGCGTAACCGGCGACGGAAATCAGGGCCCCGCCAACGCCGACCGCGGTCAGCATGTTGGGCGTGACGTAATCCGGCAGCCGTTCGCAGATGGCATCCAGAAGGATGCGCTCGCGGCGTGCCAGAAAGTTCTGCTGAACGCGTGTACTGCTTGCGCCTGTCACGCTCCTGATCCTTTCCCCTGTGCCCCGCTACGTCCGGACTTCACGATGCGGCACTTTGCGTCCCGGCAGCACCGACCTGCTCCCGGGCCGTTGCCATGACGGCAATGGTTCTGTCGATATCGGCTTCCCTGTGAGCAGCCGACAGGAAAAAACGAATTCGCGGCGCGTCGCTCGGCACGCCGACGATGACGATCGGCGGAGCATAGATGCCGGCCGCGGTGAGGGCGTCGGCAACGGCGAGAGTTGTCCACTGATCGTCAAAAAGCACCGGCACGACACCCCGGCCGATGGCCATGCCCGTGTTGAGTCCCGCAGCGCGGGACTTTTCGAGAAAATACGCCGAAACAGCCTGCAACCGGCCAACATGGGCAGGCTGATCGCGCAAAAGCGCAAGCGAAGTACGGGCTGCTGCCGTGGTCGAGGGGCCGAGGCCGACACTGTAGACAAAGCCCGGAAGCGTAAACCGCAGCCAGTCGATGACATCCTGACGGGCGGCAATGAAACCGCCGGCGGACGCCAGCGTCTTGGAAAGGGTGCCGATGATCAGATCGACTTCGCCGGCATCAATGCCGAAGTGCTCGCAGACGCCACGGCCGGTGTTGCCGAGAACGCCCAGTGAGTGAGCCTCGTCCACCATCAGCCAGCATTCGTGCGCATTCTTCAGTTCCAGCATGGCCGGCAGGTCGACGACATCGCCGTCCATGCTGTAGAGGCCTTCGGTGACAATCAGGCAACGACGCGCGGTCCCGCGCTGCTGCTCCAAAATCGACCGGGCATTCTCGATATCGTTGTGACGGAACCGCTTCAGTCGTGCACCGCTGGCGCGGGCGCCCTTCATGATGCTGTTGTGGCAGTACTCGTCCGCCAGAATCAGATCGTTCGGCCCCATCAGGTGGGGAATGAGTGTAAGGTTGGTAAGGTAGCCGCTGACAAGCGTCAGCGCAGCTTCGCTGCCCAGAAAGGACGCGATCTCGGCTTCAAAAGCAGCGTGAAACGAACGCTGTCCACCGACGAGGCGTGAGCCGCTGACGCTGGGGCCGTAAATTTCAATCGCGCTGATCGCGGCAGCCCGTACGGCAGGGTTTCCGGCGAAGCCCAGATAATCGTAGTTGGCGAAGCTCACAAACGGCTGATGGCGCGCAGCACATTCGGCGGCGAGCGTATCGAGAGGGGCAAACCACGGATTCGCAGTCTCGAGGACCGCGCCGCCGGCAAGGCGCAATCTCGTCCGGGCAAGGCCACTCAGCGATACATCATTACCCATGCCCGACTTGTCCTGCCGCCAATGTCTCATTCTGGCTCAATCCTGACCGAGCCCGCACGGCCGATCTGGAACTGCCCTCCGTAACGCCACCTGAGTCGCATCCTGCGCCTCATAAGGACATTGGCTGCGGCTGTTTGCGCCGCCCTCAATGCCATAAGCCACATGCGGGACCGAAGCCCTGAGAGGAACCAGCACACAATCCGCTATAGGGATGGTTAAAGTCAACCTCGCAGTGACGGCGTTGATATGCCGCTCGAGCTTGAAATGCCGCTTATCTACGACTCGGGTTTTGTTTGCATAAATAAAATATGTCTTAAAATTATATTTATAGCATTGTTTTTGGGTTGCTTTCTATAAATTTGCTATCCTAAAATATTTTCATTGCTCTATTGGTTCTGCTCCATCGCTTAATGTCCCCCCCAATGTCTCGGACAAATTGGGTCACCATTATTATCATCTCATGATTTGTATTTATATAGCAGATCTGGTGGTTGGCGGCAGAGGTCAACGCTACCGTCACATTCGTGCAACGGCTATTATCAAAGTGCCGGAAAACGGTAAGAAGGACGCGCTTCCGAAGACCGTGATCATTTCAGGTGGCCGTCCAACGGCGGCATCCGTCAGCCTATGGATCGCTCAAAAATGCGGTATCTTTTCACCGCGGGGCCTGCGGCCATCGCATTGATCGCGTTCATCGGCTTGTTGGTCTCGAGCACCCAAGAGAATTCGACCCAGTCGAAATCATAGTTGCGGGATTCGTCCAGAAAGTCGGAAATCAGCAGCGCCAGCAGGCCTACGGCATTCAGGGAGCCCTGATATTTCTTTCGCAGGCCGAACAGCGGAATACGGGCGCTGCGCATCGACTGGCGCATGAGAGTCGTTACCAGCCGCGCCCAGTTGAAGGGCAGCAGCCGGCCGCCGAAGCCGGCCGTCATGCCGTTGATGTCGGGCAGGCCGAGCACCATGGCTGCAGGCTCGCCATCGATCATGGCAATGCGCCCATACTGGCTGCGGTAGAGCGGACGAATCTCACGGATCAGCGAGGCGATTTCGGCGTCGCTGAAAGGCACGAAACCCCAGTTCGTGCTCCACGCATCGTTGAAGATGTCGATGACGGTGTGGATTTCCTCATCCAGCGCCTTGCGGTCTATCTGCCGGATGGTGATGCCGGTCGTGCGGCGGGCGTGATCTGCAAGTCGGGCGATCTTTTCCGGAATGGTCTTGCCCATCATGCGATAGGCAAACAGGTCCATGGCCTTGGTAAAGCCGGCCTGCTCCAGCAGCCCGCCCATATAGGGCCGGGCGTGGTTCATCAGCACGGCAGCTGGTGTATCGAAGCCTTCGACAAGGAGGCCGCATTCTTCATTGATGGAGAACGAAAACGGACCGACCATCCGCTTCGCACCGCGTGCCGTCAGCCATTGGGAGGCCGTCGTCACAAGCCGGTCTGTGACGGCCTGATCGTCGATGCTTTCGAAGAAGCCGAAATGGCCGGTTCCCGGTCCGTACTGGGCATCGTAGCGATGGTTGATCTGCGCGCTGATGCGCCCGACGGGAATTCCGTTCCGCAGGGCAACGAACAGGGCGACGTCCGCAAAGGTAAAAAACGGGCTGTGTTTCGGGGAAATGCGCAGCTTTTCCTGAAACAGCAGCGGCGCAATCCACGCGGGATCGCCTTCGTAGACCCGATAGGGCACCTGCAGCCAGGCGGCGCGGTTGCTGCGGCCCTGAACCTCGACGATGGAGATTGCGTCGCCTGCCGTCATGAATGGCCCCGATCGCGCTGATAGGCGTTGGAGAGCACGGAATCGACGATCGCTTCCGGCAGAATCGCTGCCACCGCAGCGGCCAGCGCCAGCGGCAGCGGAAAAGTATATTCGCGGGCACCGGCCGCGACCTTGCGCCGGATCGCCGTCGCGGCCTTTTCGGCGCTCCACAACAGCGGCCGCACGAAGGGCAGCGTTTGCGACATCGGCGTATCGACGAAGCCGGGATTGATGATCGTCACGCCCACGCCATGCGGCCGCATCAGCCGGCGCAGGCCCTGTGCATAGACTCGTACCGCCGATTTCGAGGCGCAATAGGCCGGCGAATGGGCCAGTGCCACCCGACCGGCCAGGGAGCCGATGACCACGACGTGCCCGCTCTTGCGGTTCACGAAACGTGGCAGCAATGGCGTGATGGTGTTGACGACGCCGCCGGTATTGGTGGCAAACACCGCCTGCGCCAGCGCGCCGCTTTCGCCCTCCGGCGGGGCCACGGTGCCAATGCCGCCGATGCCGGCATTGGCATAGAGCAGGTCGACCGGCGCAGCTTCGTCCGCGCGCAGCAGCCATCCGGCCATGGCCTCGGCATCCGTCACATCGCACACCTGTGTGACGACAGTGCTGCCGCGTGCTCGACAGGCCTGCGCCACTGCGGCGAGCCGGTCGGGGTTGCGCCCGCTCAGGGTCAGCCGCACGCCCGCCGCTGCATAACCCGTGGCGAGCGCCGCGCCGAGGCCGCTGCTGGCCCCCGTCAGAACGATGTGGCGCGGCGGCGGGCCGGCGGGTCTCATGCGGAGGCGTCTCCGTCGGGGTGGCTGAAGACAAGGGAAACGTTCAGGCCGCCGAAGGCGAACGAATTCGACAGGGCGTGCGTCACACGGGCCGGGCGCGGGGTATTCACGATCAGGTTCACCGGACATTCGGCGGCCTGTTCGATGACGTTCAGCGTTGGCGGCAGCATTCCCTGCCGGATCGCGGC
>DAIPYB010000151.1:0-6556 GCA_036782955.1 Pseudoxanthobacter sp.
CTGATACAGGCCGGCGTGCCGGCAAGAAGCGAAATCGGCCGGCGTGCCGGCAAGAAACAAACCCGGCTGGCGGGCCGGCGGGACGCAAATCCCGGCCGGGTGTCGGCGGAAGGCGATCGTGCAATGACAGTTCTGGCGGAGGATATCGTCGCGCAGGCGCGGCGCTGGCTTGGCACGCCCTATCGCCATCAGGCCTCGGTCTGCGGCGTCGGCGCGGACTGCCTTGGTCTGGTGCGCGGCGTGTGGCGGGCCGTCATCGGTCCGGAGCCGGAGGCGGCTGGGGCCTATTCGCCCGCATGGGCGGAAATGAGCGGCGGGGAACGGATGGCGGAGGCAGGCAACCGCCATTTCCGCGCCGTCGCGGTGCCGGCAATGCAGGCCGGGGATGTGCTGCTGTTTCGTTTCCGCCCCGGAATGCCGGCCAAGCACGCCGCCATCCTGACGGGGCCGGGGCTGTTTGTTCACGCCTTCGAGACCGTGGGGGTGAGCGAGACCGCGCTCTGCGCGTGGTGGCGCCGGCGGCTGGCGTTCGTTTTTCGATTTCCGGGAGTGGATGACTGATGGCGACACTGGTGCTGCAGGCCGCCGGGGCGGCGGTGGGCGGACTTTTCGGCCCGCTCGGGGCGGTCGTCGGCGGTGCCCTCGGGGCGGCCGGCGGCGCGGTGGCCGACCAGCGGCTGTTTGGCGGGGCCACGCGCAGCGGGCCGCGGCTGGACAACGTGGCCTTTCAGGGCGGTGCGGAAGGCGCCGCGCTGTCGCGCGTCTACGGACGGATGCGCCTTGCCGGAACGGTGATCTGGGCGAGCCAGTTCACCGAAGCCGCCGCGACCGCGACGGGCGGCAAGGGTGGCACGGGCGGTTCGGCCACGACGGCCTACAGCTACACGGCGAACGTGGCGGTGGCGATCTGCGAAGGGCCGGTCAGCCACATCGCCCGCATCTGGGCGGACGGCAAGCCGCTGGACAGGGCGGGCGTGATCGTCCGCCTTTATAAAGGGGATGAATGGCAGGCACCCGACGCGCTGCCGGCGTTCTATCAGGGCGCGGCGCCGGGCTATCGCGGCACGGCCTATGCCGTGTTCCAGAACCTGCCGCTTGCCGACTACGGCAACCGGCTGCCGCAGTTCTCGTTCGAGGTGGTGCGCGCGCTCGACCGGCTGGAGCCGATGGTGCGGGCGGTGACGCTGATCCCCGGTGCCACCGAGTTCGGCTATTCGCCGACGCCGGTGCTGTCGGTCGGCCGGTTCGGCGACGGATCGGTGCTGAACCGCCACGTCGCCAGCGATTATTCCGACCTTGAAGCCTCGCTGGACGAGCTGACCGCGCTCTGCCCCAACCTGGAACGGGTTGCGCTGGTGGTGGGCTGGTTCGGCAGCGACCTGCGGGCAGGCGAATGCCGGCTCCGGCCGAAGGTGGAAACCCGTGCGCGCACGACGCTGTGGGCGAACTGGCAGGTGAGCGGCGTGGGCCGCGCGGCCGCGGCGACGGTGTCGGCAACGGACGGGGCCATCAACTATGGCGGCACGCCTTCCGACGACACCGTGATGGCGGCGATTGCGGCCATTCGCGGCCGGGGCCTGAAGGTGACGCTCTATCCCTTCATCCTGATGGACGTGCCGGCCGGCAACGGCCTGCCGGACCCCTATGGCGGCGCGGAGCAGGCGGCGCTGCCGTGGCGCGGGCGCATCACGGTGCATCCGGCGCCCGGACAGCCGGCCAGCCCCGACGGCACGGCGGCGGCGGCCGCCGCCGTCGCGGCCTTCGTGGGGACCGCGCAGCCGGCGCATTTCACGGCGACCGGGGCCGTGCCCGGCTACAGCGGCCCGGCGGAATGGTCGCTGCGGCGCATGGTGCTGCACTATGCGCGGCTGGCGACGATGGCCGGCGGCGTCGACGGCTTCATCGTCGCATCCGAAATGCGCGGGCTGTCTCAGGTGCGCAGCGGGCGGACGAGTTTTCCCTTCGTCACCGCGCTGGTGGCGCTGGCCGCCGACGTGCGGGCCATTCTGGGTGCCGGGCCGGTGGTGACCTATTCGGCCGACTGGTCCGAATTCGCCCCCTACCGGCCGCAGGACGGATCGGGCGACGTGCTGTTCCATCTCGATCCGGTGTGGGCATCGCCGGCGATAACGGCGATCGGCATCGATGCCTACTGGCCGCTGGCGGACTGGCGCGACGGCGAGCACGCGGACGCGGGCGCTGCCGCGTCGGTGCACGATCTGGCCTATCTGAAAGGCAACGTGGCGGGGGGAGAAGGGTTCGACTGGTACTATGCCTCCGCCGCCGACCGCGCCGCCGGCGCGCGCACGCCCATCACCGACGGGGCCTATGGCAAGCCATGGGTGCATCGCTACAAGGACCTCGTCGGCTGGTGGATGAACGGCCACGTCGACCGTCTGGACGGGGTGGAAAGCGCCGCGACGGCATGGGTGGCGGGATCGAAGCCGTTCTGGCTGACGGAGATCGGCTGCCCGGCCATCGATCGCGGCGCCAACCAGCCGAATGTCTTCGTCGATCCGAAATCGTCGGAATCCGCGGTGCCCCATTTCTCCAGCGGGGCGCGGGACGACGCCATGCAGCGCCGCTATCTGGAGGCGCTGATCGGCCACTTCGATCCGGCGGCGGCGGGGTTTTCGGATGCCGCCAATCCGGTGCACCCCGTCAGCGGCCTCCGCATGGTGGAGCCGGATGCCATGCACATCTGGACATGGGACGCGCGGCCGTGGCCGGCCTTTCCGGCGTTGTCCGAGGTGTGGGCCGATGGCGATAACTGGGAGCGCGGACACTGGCTGACCGGGCGGCTGGGGGCGGTGACGGTGGACGGGCTGATCCGCGCCATCGCCCGCGACTACGGCATCGATACGCTGGATGTGGGCGACATGGCGGGCGTGATCGACGGCTATGTGATCGACAGCGCGATGTCGCTGCGCGACGCGGTGCAGCCGCTGGCCGACGCCTTCCGGCTGTCGCTGGCCGACGGCGGCGGGCGCCTCGTGGCGCGCGATCTGGGGCGGGAGCCGGTCGCCACCATTACGGAGGATGATTTCGTGGATAGCGGCGACGGCGGGGCGGCCGCGCTGACCCTTGCGCGCACGCAGGATCTGGAGCTGCCGGCAGAGGTGCGGCTGAGCTATCTGGACAGCGGACGCGATCTTCAGGCGGCCAGCATTTCGGTGCGCCGGCAGGTGGCGGCCAGCCGCGGCCTCGTGCGGGTCGATCTGGCGGCGGCGATGCAGGAAAGCGTCGCGCGCCGGGCGGCGGAGGTGCGCCTGCACGACGCGTGGGCCGCCCGCGAGACGCTGACGCTGCGCGTTGCCCCGGCGCTGATCGCGCTGGAGCCGGGCGATGTGGTGCGCATCGCCCACGGCGGGCGCACGCGCGAGGTGCTGATCGAGGAAATCGAGGACGCGCAGGCCCGCACCCTGACGGCGCGCTCGCTCGACCGGCGTATTCTGCGCGGCGGGCCGCAGGCCGCCGGAACATGGCAGACGCGCAGGCCGCAGGTGCGCACCCCGCCGGCGGTGGCGGTGCTCGACCTGCCGCAGCTTTCCGGCAGCACGGCGGCGCAGCGGCCCTATATGGCCGCCGCCGCCTCGCCGTGGCCGGGGCCGCTGGCGGTGATGCGTGCGCTCAGCGGCGGAACGCCGGCACAGGTCGCGACCATCGACCGGCCGGCGGTCATGGGGGCGTTGGCGGCGGCGTTGCCGCCGGGTTTCGCCCACCGCTGGGATCGCGGCACCCGCATCCGCATCGAGACCTCCGGGGCGCTGTCGTCGCGGCCGGAGGCGGAGGTGCTGGCCGGGGCCAACGCGCTGGCGGTGCGCGCCGCCAACGGCGCGTTCGAGGTGGTCCAGTTTGCCACCGCCACGCTCACCGGCCCGAACGCCTATGAGCTCTCCGGCCTGCTGCGCGGGCAACTCGGCACCGACGATGCCATGGCCGCCGGCGCCCCGGAGGGGGCGCTTGCGGTGCTGCTCGACGAGCGGCTGGCGGCGCTGCCGCTGGAACGCGACGAGATCGGCCGCGCGTTCGACTATCGCGTGCTGTCGCCGGCGGTGACGCTGGACGATCCCTCGGTCACGGCGCTGGGCGCGGCGACGGACGGGCGCGGGCTGCGGCCGTTCAGCCCGGTGCATCTGCGGGCACGGCGGCTTTCCGGCGGCGATATCCGGCTGAGCTGGATCCGCCGCACCCGTTCCGGCGGCGACGACTGGGGTGCCGGGGAGGTGGCGCTCGGCGAGGAGAGCGAAGCCTATCGCGTGGGGATTCTCGCCGGAGGCGCCGAGGTGCGCAGCCTTGAGGCAAGCGCGCCGCAGGCGATCTACAGCGCCGCCGCCCAGAGCGAGGATTTCGGCGCGCCGCCCACGACGATCACCTTCACCGTGGCCCAGATCGGGGCCGGGTTCGGGCCGGGTACGCCGGCAAGGGAGACGAGCGATGTCTGACACCCCCCGCTTCGGGCTGCCGCTGGTGGCGGCCGCGCAGGCGCAGAAGCATGTGACCGTGAACGAGGCGCTGTCGCTGGCCGATGCGCTGATGCAGCCGGTGGCGCAGAGCGCCAGCCTGCCGGCCCCGCCCGACGATCCGCCGGAGGGCACGCTCCATATCGTGCCGGCCGGCGCCTCCGGCGCATGGAACGGGCGCGACGGCCAACTGGCCTTGTGGCTGGCCGGCGCGTGGCATTTCCGCGTGCCGTTCCGGGGCATGGCGATTTTCATCGCCGACAGCGGGCACGCCGCGCTGTTCGATACCGACCGTGGCTGGACGGCGGCCCGCGCCTTCAGCGCCCATGGCGCAGCCACCGCCGAGGGGCTGGTCGAAGGCGTGGCGGAGCTTGCCGGCGCCAGCGTGGACAGCGAGGTTATGATCCCCGCGCGCAGCATCGTGCTGGCGGTCTCGACCCGGACGATACAGGGCGTGACCGGCGTTTCATCCTATCATTGTGGGGTCGCCGGGGAGCCGTCCAAGTTCGGCGGCAGCCTCGGTATCGCGGTCGGCGCGACCAATGTGGGCGTGATCGGGCCGACCGCCTTCTATGCCGACACGCCGGTGCGCATCACGGCCGGCGGCGGGGCGTTCACCGCCGGCCGCGTCCGCATCGCCGTTCATTGCCTGTTGCCGCTGGCGCCGCTTTCCTGAGCGCCGCCCGGCCTGCTTTTTTCTTTTGGGGAGAACTCCATGGTTGCCACCGATCGCTTTGCACTGCGCAGCGCCGCGCCCGAGGGGCCGGCAGAAGTTGCCTTCGCCATCAGCCCCCACGCCACCGACGAGCTGGCCGAGGTGACCCGCGCGATCTATGTCGGGACCGGCGGCGAGCTGGCGCTGATCGACAGCGCGGGCAACGCCGTGACGTTCAGGGCGGTGCCGGCGGGATCGGTGCTGCCGGTGCGCGCCCGCGCGGTGCGCATCACCGGCACGACGGCGGCCGATCTGGTGGGGCTGGTGTGATGGGGATGGCGATCGGACATGGCGCCGGCATCGCCTTCGCCGGCCGCCGGCCCCTGCTGCCGCTGGACGGTTTCGGTGGCAGTGGGCTCTACGCGGCCTTCGGCGTTCGCCGTTTGCTGTCGGGCTATGGCGGCCCGCTCATGCGCGTGCGCCGGACTTCCGACAACGCCGAGGCGGATATCTATCCGGCCGGCGGCGGCTGGCTGGACAGTGCCGCACTGGCGGCATTCGCCGGTGCCGGATCGGCCTTCGTGGTGCAGTGGCATGACCAGACCGGCAACGGCCGTGCGGCCACGCAGGCGACGGCCGGCGCCCAGCCGCGGATCGTCAATGCCGGCGTGATCGACGTGGGCGCCAACGGCCGGCCGGCACTCTCTTTCGACGGCAGCAACGATACGCTCGCCATTCAGTCGAGCCTCGATTACTCGCGCAATGCCGCCGCCCTTACGGCGGGCCTCGCCCTCAATGCGGCTGCCGCGAGCACGGAGTGCAATGCTTTCGCATCGCGGACAGACGGGGCCAACGCGCGCGTGAGCGCGGCGGTCAGCGGCACGTCATCCATCGCATACGCCCGCCGGGCGTCTGGCGACACCATCAGCAGCGCCGCCAGTGCAAAGCCTGTCGGCTGGTATCGCCATGTCATCCGTGCACGCTACGCAGCCGCCGGGCTGGATGTGGCAGTGAACGGGATCACGACCGCAGTCGCCATGGCGGGCACGGCGGGAAGCTCGGCCGATGTCGCATCGTCGGTCGCCCCCAGCATCGGAAGCAATGCCACGTCGCAATACTTCATCGGGTCCATCGGCGCGGTGGTGCTGGCGCGCGCCGCGCTTGATGTTGCGGCAATCGACGCGGCCCTGTTGCAGGTGATGCCGTGATGTACCTGATCCTTTCCGATGAGGCGGCCGCGCTTACTCGGTCTGGCGCGGCTTACGAAGCCCTTGCTCCCGATGGCGCGACGACGACCGGCTTGTGGTCCGTCATCGCGCACCCGCACGATGGCCGGGCGGCGCTGGCGATTCCGGAGACGCCGGAGGCGGCGCAGGTGGGACTGTCGCAGGCAGATTACGATGCCCTTCTCAGCGCCGATGAGCGTTTGCTTCTGACG
>DAIPYB010000152.1:0-6522 GCA_036782955.1 Pseudoxanthobacter sp.
GAAACCGGGCCTTGGTATCGCTCGGCATGGTTTCCGCGCCCGGGCGAAAGCAACTGGCGCCAGAGTGTGGACCGCGAGGTGCGGGCCGTGCGTTCGGCGGCGGGCCTTTGCGATGTCTCGACGCTGGGTAAGATCGAGGTTTTCGGCAGCGATGCGGCGGAGTTTCTCAACCGCGTCTATTGCAACGGCTTCGCCCGGCTTCCGGTGGGGCGGGCACGATATGGCATCATGCTGCGCGAGGATGGCCTCATTTATGACGACGGCACCACGAGCCGTCTTGCCGAAGACCACTTCTTCATGACCACCACCACCGCGCAGGCGGCGGGCGTGCTGACGCATCTGGAGTTCTGCGCACAGGTGCTGTGGCCGGACCTTGATGTGCGCGTCGCCAGTGCCACCGATCAGTGGGCGCAAATGGCCGTTGCCGGGCCGAAGTCACGGGTCATCCTGTCCGAAATCGTCGATGATGATATTTCCGATGCGGCAATGCCTTATCTCGCGGCAAAGCCGGTCACGCTGTTTGGCGGGCGGCTGGAGGGATTGCTGTTCCGCATTTCGTTCTCTGGCGAGCGGGCCTTCGAACTGGCTGTGCCGGCGGGCTATGGCGAGGCCGTCGCCGATGCCCTGATGCTGGCCGGCGCCCCCCACGGCCTCACGGCTTACGGCACCGAGGCGCTCGGCGTGCTGCGCATCGAGAAGGGGCATGTCACCCATGCCGAGATCAACGGCCGCGTCACGGCGGCCGATCTGGGGCTCGGCCGCATGGTATCGGCAGCCAAGCCGGATTTCATTGGCCGGGCGATGGTTGCACGCGAAGGTCTGACCGATACCGGCCGCGCCGTGCTGGTGGGGTTGCGCCCGGTCGACATCGCTGCGAGCTTCCGCAGCGGTGCGCTGGTACTGCCGCGCGGCGGCGAGCCGACCCGGGAAAACGAACTCGGCTATGTCACCTCGTGCTGTTTCTCGCCCCATGTCGGTTCGCAGATCGGCCTTGCCCTCGTGGCCGGCGGGCGTGAGCGCTTCGGCGAGGAAGTGCTGGTGTGGAACGGGCTGGATGGCACGGCGGTGCCGGCGATCGTCACCCACCCGGTGTTCGTGGATGTGGAAAACGAGAAGCTCCATGGCTGATCTCTCTCCGCCGGCCCCTGTCGCCTCCGGTGCCGTGTTGTGCCGGCAGGCCCTCGACCGCCAGCCCGTGGGGCAGCCCGGCGCCGCGCGCCTCGTGGCTCCGCCGGAGGGCTTCGTGTTGCAGGTACTCGCCGCGCCGGGCAGCGAAGGGCCGGTGCCGCCAGCCATTGCGGCGCTGGGCGCAGATCGGCCGCACGCCGTGCGCCGCGTTGGGCCGGGGCACTGGCTGGTCGTCGGGCCGCAGCGTCTCCCGGCTGCCGCCGTGCGCTCCATCGCGGAGAGCCTGGCGGGGCTGGCCCATGTCTGCGACCAAAGCCACGGGCGGGTGCCGTTGCTCATCGAAGGGCCGCAGGCCGCCACCGTGCTGAACCGGGGCGCGGGGCTGGACCTGTCGGCGCAGGCTTTTCCGGTCGGGGCCTCGGCACAGACCCTGTTCGGCGGTATCGGCCTGACCGTCACCCGCACGGCGCCGGAGCGTTTCGAACTGCTTGTGCTGCGATCCTATGCCGGCAGTCTGTGGGACGAGCTGGCGCTGCTGGTCGCCGCTGCCTGAAGACCCGTGGAAAAGGCCACGCCGGCCTTGAGATTGCCGATCTTGTGCCCCATCAGCCAGCCCGTCGGTGTGCGTACAGGCGCAGGGAGCGAGCGGCGATGCGGGCAACAAGATGGCACACTCTGGCCGCGGCTGCTGCCGCGGCGCTCATGGCCCTGATCGCCGCCGCGCCGGCGGTCGCCGCGCCGGAGAACGCCGGGCTGAACCAGCCGAGCCCGGTCCGGCCGTTCGTTACCGCTGCCGTTGCCACTTTCGACACACCGTGGGCCATCGCTTTCCTGCCCGACGGCAGGATGCTGGTGACGGAAAAGGGCGGCGCGCTGTTCCGTGTCAGCCAGAACGGACGGCGGGAGCCGGTAGCCGGCGTGCCGCCGGTGCAGTACGAGGGCCAGAACGGCCTTCTCGACGTTGCGATTTCGCCCACCTTCGCCCGTGACCGGATCATCTACCTGACTTATGTCGCGGCCTCGCCGGCGGGCGGCGCGCTGACGCTGCTGCGCGCCCGACTGTCCGAGACGGTGTCCGGCCTGTCGCTTGCCGAGGCGGCTGTCATCTGGCGCCAGACGCCGGACGGCGGCAAGGGCCAGCCCGGCGGCGTCATCGCGTTTTCGCCGGATGGCCGCCATCTGTTTCTCACCGTGGGCGACCGCATGATCCCGCAGAGCGCGCAGGACCCCGATCAGGCGCGCGGCAAGGTGCTGCGTCTCAACCTCGATGGCTCCGTGCCGCCGGATAATCCGTGGGCGGCGGCCGGCGGCGTGCGTGCGCAGACGTGGACGACCGGCCACCGCAATGCCTATGGCCTTGCCTTCGCGCCTGACGGGCAGCTCTGGCTGCACGAGATGGGGCCGATGGGGGGCGATGAGTTCAACCTCATCCTGCCCGGGCGAAATTATGGCTGGCCAGTTGTCTCCAACGGCGACAACTACAACGGCACGCCCATTCCGCGTCACGATACCCGGCCTGAATTCGAAGGCCCTGCGCTCTACTGGAACCCCGTGATCGCACCGGCCGGGCTGGTTTTCTATGAAGGGACGATGTTTCCGCAGTGGCGCGGCTCGGCGCTGATCGGCGCTCTCAAGGCTACGGCGCTGGTGCGCGTTGCATTCGACAAGGCGGGCGCGCCCCACGAAGTCGATCGCTGGGACATGGGCGAGCGCATCCGCGACGCGGCGGTTGCGCCCGATGGCGCGGTGTGGCTGATCGAGGACAGCCCCGAAGGGCGCCTGCTGCGCCTGACCCCGGCCGCGCACTGATCCGTCCGGCAGGGCATGTATGCGGCCCGTGCCTTCAGCCGGGCAGCAGTTCCAGCACGCTTTCCACCGGCCGGCAGAGGCGCGCGCCCTTGTCGGTCACCACGATCGGGCGGTTGAGCAGCACCGGATGGGCGGCGATGGCGGCAATCAGCGTCGCGTCGTCCAGAGCGGGGTTGTCGAGGCCCAGTTCGGCATAGGGCGTGCCCTTTTCGCGCAGCACCGCGCGCACCGGCACGCCCATGCGGGCGATCAGGGTTTCAAGAGCCCCTGCGTCGAGCGGGGTCTTGAGGTATTCGATCACCTGCGGCTCGATGCCGGCGTCGCGGATCAGGCCCAGAACCTTGCGCGAGGTGCTGCAGGCCGGGTTGTGATAGATCGTCACCGACATCGGTCTTGTCTCCCGTCGCGGCCGTCCCGCCGGTCCGCGCGGGGCGCACCGTGCCCCGACAGGGCGATGGCGGTCAAGCCGTGCGGGGCGCCATCCTCAGGGCAGCACGATGTTGCGGCCGGGTCGGGCGGAGTGAAGCGCCCGGACGGCGCGGGCGATGGCCGATGCCGCGTCCTCGGTATCCCGCAGGGTCACAGCGGCGATGGAAACGGATAATTCCGGCTTCTCGCGCCCGCTCATGTGAGCCCTTGAGCGGGCGACCGTTGCCCGCATGCGTTCGGCAAGGGCACGGGCGACTTCTTCCGGCGTGTCCGGCAGCACCAGCGCGAATTCGTCGCCGCCGATGCGCCCGGCCAGGTCGCCCCGCCGCAGGGCGGCACGCAGCGCGCGCGCAGTCAGGCGAAGGGCCTGGTCGCCGGCCTCCTGACCGTGGCGTTCGTTGATGTCCTTCAGGTCGTCGATATCGAGCACGATGGCCGAAACCGTCCAGCCCGCGATGTGGCTGGCATCGATGAGTTCGCTGGCGGCCTTCAGGAACGCATCGCGCCGCAGGCAGCCCGTCAGCGCGTCGATGGCAAGGCCGTGCCGCAGGGTCTCCAGAACGCCGCGCAGGGCGTGCCCCAGCGTCAGCCCCACGGCGCAGGACAGCACCGTGATGATGCCCAGCAGCCAGACGGAGCGATAGTCGGCCAGTGTGCCAAACACGGTCGGCCGCTCGCCCGGCCGCACCACGAGCACGCGGATGCCGTTGAGCTGTCCGTCCGCTTCACCGATCACCGGCGCCAGTCCGACCAGCGATTGCCGGCCCGCGAAGCGGCCGACGGCGAGCTGCCGCGCCCCGCAGGCGCGCGCGATTGCGGCTTCCGTGGTCGGGTCCGATGCCGCAGCGGAGCCCAGCGGCCCGTCGGGCGCTGAAAGCCGCGTCCGGCAGGATGCCTCCCGGTCGCTCCCGGTCAGCGCCAGCGTGGTGGCCGTGATCGTGAGGAAACTGGTCGGCTGGTGCAATGAGATCTCATCGACGAGATCGCCGTCGAGATGGGCCATGTCATAGAAGCCGGCGACGCTGTCGATGTGATCGGACTGGCTCGCCCAGTCGTCGAGGGCAATGACATAGATGGCGGTGGCGGTGACGAGAAACGATAGCAGCCCGCCGACTGCGGCCATGGCGGCCGGTGTCAGCAGCGACGGCAGAGCCCGGCGGAGAAACCGGTCGACAGACATCCTCATGATCGCGGCGGGGCTCCGTTCACTCTCGGTCTCTCATTGCGCGCAACCAGCGTGCGCGTTTGTCCCCGGCCCTGTGTCCGCCCCCGGACGTTGCCCCTTGTTCCGGCTGCTTATACAGAAGACAGTCACGGGAGAACGGGTGGCAAAGCGCAAAATGCGGCCGGGCTTTGTCACTTTTTGTTGTGCGGACCATCGGGTTCGCGCGCCTCGCCTGCCGCCGCGCAACAATCTGAGAGAGGCGATGACCACGCCCACGGAAACGCCCACCGCCCCGGCACAGCTCCATCTGGAAGATCTCCATGAGGGACAACGGTTTATCAGTGGGGAACATGCGCTGGATGTCGATCAGATCAGGGCCTTCGCCGGGGTTTTCGATCCACAGCCCTTCCATCTCGACGCGGAGGCCGCCAAGGAAACCCTGTTCGGCGGCCTTGCCGCCAGTGGCTGGCACACCGCGGCGATCACCATGCGGCTGATGGTGGCCGGCGGCATGCCGCTGGCGCGCGGGCTGATCGGCGCCGGCGCGGATATCCGCTGGCCCCGGCCGACGCGCCCGGGCGATGTGCTGCATCTGGAGGCGGAGGTGCTCTCGGTCGTGCCGTCGCGCTCGCGACCCGACCGCGGCATCGCCACCTTTCGCGTTCTCACTCTGAATCAGCAGGCCGAGATCGTGCAGGACATGACCTGCCGCGTGGTCGTCTGGCGCCGCGACGCCGGCTGAGCGGCGGTTGCCCGGCCTGCTCCGGGGTGAAAACTGCGGTCCCGCCGCGGCATGGCGCGTTGCGACCTTGCCAGCGGCTGGATTTTTCGGGACAAATGCACCCAATCGTAAAACGCGCTGGCCGGGCGGGAGGGGCACGCTTTGACCGAGAGCATTTTTGATGATGAAGTCACATTTATCTCAGGTGTCGACCAGAACGGCGTTCTCGCGCCGATAACGTTCGAGACGTGGCTGCGGGATACGATTCCGGCCGAATATGATCTTTATTCAGTGGCGGCGAAGTGGGGCGATCCTGTTATCGGAACGTCCGCGACGGTGACCTATTCGTTCGATATCGCCTCGAACTGGACGGAGACGGAGCAGAACGCCTTCGTCACCGCCATGGCGCTGTGGTCGGCGGTGGCCGCTATCACCTTCAGCGAAGTGGCGGACGGCACGGCCGACTTCCAGATCCTGCGCGGCTCCGCCGGCGCCTACTGGACGTTCAACAGCGAATTCAGCGAGCCGGTTGGCAGCGATGTTCTGAACACGCCCGTGTCCGGCCGGCCCTATCTCTCCATCAACACCAACGAGCCGGGCTTCGGCCCGATCAGCACCGATCTCCAGATCGGCGGAGGCTATCCGTTTTCCACGGTCGTCCACGAGCTTGGCCACGGTCTTGGCCTTGGCCATGCGGGGCCTTACAACGGCAACGTGGATGCCGCCGTCCAGCAGTTCAGCCGTTACGATGTCAACGTCTGGTCTCTCATGTCCTATATCAGCTACAAGGACACGAGCGCGGCTTATTATGACGACTACACGGTGACCGGAACCGACTGGGGCTACACGCCGGACGGCAGTAACCGCGATCTGCAGACCCCGATGATCGTCGATATCGCGGCGGCGCAGCGCCTTTACGGTGTTGCGGAAGATGGCCCGCTTTCCTCCGGCGGCCAGGTCTTCGGCTTCAATTCCAACATCGAGGGTCCTCTCAGCGCGATCTTCGATTTCACCGTAAACCAGTTCCCCGTGCTGACGATCTGGGATGGCGGAACCGGCAACACGCTCGATCTGTCGGGCTTCTCCGAAGACGCGTTCATCAGCCTCCAGCCCGGCACGTTTTCCAGCGTGGCCGGCCTCGTCAACAACATCGCCATCACGCCCGACACCGTCATCGAGACCGCGATCGGCGGCAGCGGCGACGACACCATCCTTGGATCGGAGCGCGATAATTATCTCGCCGGCGGGGCTGGGCGGGACCAGATCTATG
>DAIPYB010000153.1:0-6510 GCA_036782955.1 Pseudoxanthobacter sp.
GTCGTCGTGGTCGCGCCGGATCATGCGTGGGCCGGGCGGGCGGCCATTCCGGCGCACGAACTGGCGACCAGCGGCTGGGTGATGCGCGAAGCCGGATCGGGCACGCGGTCTGCCTTCGAGGCGGCACTGCGGGATCTCGGGATCGATGCGGCGAGCCTGCCGGTGGCGATGGAAATGCCGACCAACGAGGCCGTGCGAGCCGCCGTCTAGGCAGGCATGGGTGCGGCGGCACTTTCGGGCTCGGTCGCGGCCGGCTCGCTCGAGGCAGGGCTTCTCGTGGCCGCCGGTGTCGCACTGCCGCCGCGCACCTTCAGTGTCGTCACCCACCGCGAACGCCGGCCAAGCCCGGTGGGCGCGGCGTTCCTGCGCCATATCGGGCATCGGCAGCCGGCGGCGCAGATGTAATTTTCGACTTCCGTTATCTACGATAATAAGAATATATAATCCTCCCCCGGCGGCCGGACGGCTTGCCGCCTGAAGAAACCCCGGCCATGATCTCGGATACGCTTCCTTCGCTTGACGACGACACCGGCCGGCTGGCCCGGCGCAATGCCCGCGTGCTGATGGTGGCACAGGCCCTTGGTGGCGCGAGCCCGCCGATCGTGGTGTCGCTGGGCGGACTGATCGGGCAGATGATGATGCCGGGCTCGCCTCTGGTAACGCTGCCCATCAGCCTGTTCAATCTGGGCGTCGCGGCCGGTGCGCTGCCGGCAGCCTTCGTCATGCGCCGGTTCGGACGGCGCAATGGCTATCTGGTGGGCGCCCTCATCGGTTCGGCGGCAGGCCTGATCGCAGCGGCGGGCATCGCGCTCAATCTGTTCTGGCTGTTCTGCCTCGGCACCGCCACCGCAGGTGCCTATGGCTCCTACGTGCAGAGCTATCGCTTTGCTGCCACCGACAGCGCACCGCCCGCGCTGCGCGGGCGGGCGATTTCGCTGGTCATGATCGGCGGCCTGTTTTCCGCCGTCATCGGACCGCAGCTCGTCATCCTGACCCGGGACACGATGCCGGCGCAGCTCTTTGTCGGCAGCTTTTTCAGCCAGAGCATTCTGGCGCTGCTGGCACTTCCCGTGCTGGCACTGCTGCGCGCACCGCCGGTCGCGGCGCGGCCGGCGGGCGGACATGGCGGCAGGCCGCTGCTGCGCATTCTGCTGACCCCGCGCTTTATGCTGGCACTGGCCGCCGGCATAGTCTCATACGGCCTCATGACCTTCCTGATGACCGCGGCGCCCATCGCCATGGTCGGATGCGGCCACACGGTGGGCGAAGCCGCTCTGGGCATTCAATGGCATGTGCTGGCGATGTTTGCCCCAAGTTTCGTCACCGGCCGCCTGATCGCCCGTTTCGGCAAGGAGCGCGTCACGGCGGCCGGGCTGGTGATCATCGCCGCCTCGGCGGCTGTCGCCCTTTACGGCGTGGGACTGGCGGAGTTCTGGGTGTCCCTCGTCCTGCTCGGCCTCGGCTGGAACTTCGGCTTCATCGGCGCGACCGCGATGATTTCGGATTGCCACGACGAGCACGAGCGGGCGCGTGTGCAGGGCGCGAACGATTTTCTGCTGTTCGGCTCCGTCGCCGCCGCTTCGTTCCTGTCCGGGTCGCTGCTGCACAGCGGCGGCTGGGCCAGCCTGAATGCCGCGACCTTCCCCATCATCGCGCTGGTTCTGGTGCCGCTGCTGCTGGCGGCGGCCCGCAGCGGCAAGCGCCGGGCGGCGGCCTGACGGGACGCCTCCCCTTTGTCACAGGAGACAAGATCATGCACACCGAAAATCTCGGGCCAACCACACTGGCGAACTGGAGCCCGGCGGAAGTGAAGGCCGCCCTCGACCGCCACGAAATCACGCTGATCGACGTGCGCACGCCGGAAGAATATCTGCAGGGCCACATCGCGGGCGCCCTGCTGGCGCCGCTGCAATCGGTCGGGCCGCTCGACCTGCCGATGACCGGCGGCAAGCCGGTGGTGTTCCATTGCGGCTCCGGCAAGCGCTCCGCCATGATGGCGATGGCGTGCGCTGAAGCAGGCTGCACCGACCTTGCACACATGGCCGGCGGCTTCATGGCGTGGCGCGCGGCCGGCCTGCCCTATGTGGCGGTCGATCCCGCCACGGGCGCAACCCGCATCACGACGGATCGCTGAACCGGAGCCCCCGCAGGCCCGGCCGCGAAGGCAGGGCCTGCGGGCCGCCGGCATCGTCAGTTACGCCAGCCGCGCGAATGGGAATAAACATTGCCGTTCGGACCGACGGTGGCACCGCGATTGACGCAGCCGCCGTTGCCGCCGGGGCCGTTGACGCATTTCGTGGAGCCGACATGGCGCGGCGGCACGGGCGGCGGCGGTGCCGGGCGATAGTAGCGGTTCCACTGGCCGTACCACGGCCGGCCGACATAATGCGTGTTCCAGTAGGCCTGCGAGAAGCCGACCACCGCCAGCCCCATCGCCGCGCCCACGGCCGGATTGAAGCCGACCGGGCGACCGGCCTGCACCACCTGCAGATATCCCGCCGCGACCCAGCCGCGCGACGACCCCCACGCGGTATCGCACCAGGTATAGCCGCTGAGGCAGCCATAGATCGTCACCCCCGCCCCGCGCGGCACGCTGCCGACGGCGGGATAGTTGGTGCCCGGTCCGGCCCTCAGGTTCACATTGCCCGTCGTCACGGCGGGAGATGCCGCATAGGCCGGCGCCGGTGCCGTGCCCGGCAGCCAGCCGGCCACAGCCGCCAGCGATGCAGCCAGAAGCGCAACGCGGCGCGGGGATGAAAACTGCTGCGGCATCACAGACATTGTCGTGGCTTCCTCATCGTTTTTGCGGGCGGCCACACGATCCGTCCGGGAGACCCGAATGGGCATGGCCGTGCCCAAATGATAGCCCCGGAACCCGGCCGGCGGCCAGCCCGCGCGCCGGCGATCCTGATTTCTGCCGCGGCCGCCCCCGAAAGCCGCGGCAGGCCACGATTGCCCGCCGGTCAAATCATCGCGGCCGACAGGGTTGGCCCGGTGTTTGCGTAAGGCAAGCGCCGGAACCGGACGATCCTTTCGCCCGCCCGGCAGGCAGCCGGACGGACGCCGGCCCGGAGGCCCTGCGGAGAGGCCACCGGCGGCATACGGGCGGGGCAGCAATTGCGAATGCATGAGGCCCCCGTGGAGGGGCTGCAAACACAAGCGACATAGAGAGCGGGACATGGGGAGCGGCGGGACAATGCGGGGCGATCACCGGCGGGAATTTCATCGCAGAGCGCAAATGCAGCGCGGCATGCGTACGGCGCCCTTGGAACGCTGACGCCCGACGTGGCCAACACCACGGGATTTCTTCGGCCAGCCGCGATCCCGCCTGCGGATCCGCGCCGGCGCATTGCCTTGCCCACACGGTTACGTGCATGAAAATCGTCCTGCTTTCCGACCCCCACCTCGATGCCACCGACGGCACTGTTGCCGGACTGGACCCGCGCCGGCGCCTGCATACCGCGCTGCTGGATATCGTGGGGCACAACGGCGATGCCGATCTCTGCATCATCTGCGGCGATCTCACGGAAGACGGTTCGGTCGCCTCCTACGAGCAACTCGCCGGCATGTTGCGGCGCTTTCCCATTCCCGTCCGGCTGCTCATGGGCAATCACGACGAGCGGTCGACTTTCCTCACGGTCTTCCCGGAAACGGAAACCGACCCCCATGGCTTCGTGCAGTCGGTGCTGGATACGCCGCGGGGCCGGCTGGTCTTTCTCGACAGCCTCGATACCGGACGGCCCGGCGGGCGCCTTTGCGAGCACCGGCTGGGCTGGCTGGAGGCACGGCTTGCGGAGATTCCCGGTCAGCCGGTCCACATTTTCCTGCATCACCCGCCGTTTGCGATCGGGGTCAGCACGCTGGATTCGAGCCGTCTCAACCCGACCGACGCCGCCAGCCTGCAGGCTCTCCTGAAACGGCACGGCAATGTGCGCGGGATTTTCGCCGGCCATGTTCATCGTGCGGTGTTTGCCGAGTGGGGTGGCCTTGCCGCGGCAGCCCTGCCCTCCACTAATCACCAGACGGCGCTTGAGCTGGGCGGTGCCCGCGCCAGCCTCGGCACCGACCGCCCAAGCTACGGCATTGCCTTGCTGAGCGCGGAAGAAACGGTCCTGCACATCAAGTCGTTCGTGCCACCGTCATGAGGACCGGGGCTGTCGTCACCACGCCAGCACGAGCCGGATATCGTTGACGTTGGTCAGCGTCGGTCCGGTGACGACGAGATCGCCGAGGGCCGCAAAGAAACTGTAGCTGTCGTGCCCCGCAAGGGCCTGCCGCGCATCGAGGCCGCTATCGCGCGCGCGGGCCAGCGTATCGGGCATGACAACCGCGCCGGCGGCATCTTCCGTGCCGTCGATGCCGTCGCTGTCGGCGGCCATGGCGGCGATGCGCGGCGCACCGGCCAGCGCCACCGCAAGGGAGAGCAGGAACTCGCAATTGCGGCCACCCCGCCCGGCCGGCCCCTTGCCGATCGTCACGGTGGTTTCCCCGCCGGAAATCAGAACGGCCGGCTTCGGTGCCGGCTGGTCGTGCCCTGCGACGCAGCGGGCAATGCCAGCCATGACGACACCAAGGCCCGCAGCCTCGCCTTCCAGTGCATCGCCGAGCACCAGCGGCGAGAGACCCAGCCTCCGCGCTTCCGCCGCCACCGCCTGCAGGGCCATCATCGGTGCCGCTATGATCTGAACACGGCCACCGATTTCGCCGGGCTTTGGCGTCTCATTTCCCTCTGCCAGCACAGCCGCCGCTGCCGGCGGCAGGTCGATGGCGTAGCGGTCCAGAATAGCGCGCACGTCCGCGCTCGTCGTCGGATCGGCAACCGTCGGCCCAGAGGCGATTGCCGCCGGATCGTCTCCGGGCACGTCGCTGATGACCAGCGTTTCCACATGCGCCGGCGCGGCGGCGGCCGCAAGGCGCCCGCCCTTGATGGCGGAGAGATGCTTGCGCACCGCGTTCATTTCTCCAATCGTCGCTCCGCTCGCCAGCAATGCCCGGTTCACAGCCTGCTTGTCCGCCAGTGTCATGGCCCCCGCGGGAAGCGGCAGTAACGCCGAGCCGCCACCTGAAATGAGCGCGATGACGAGATCGTCGGCCGTTAACCCGCCCACGGACGCCAGAATGGCGCGGGCTGCGGCTTCGCCGGCTGCATCCGGCACCGGGTGGGCGGCTTCCACGATGCGAATGCGCCCGGCCGGTACGGCATGGCCATAACGCGTCACCACGATGCCCGACAGATCGACGTCGGGCCATGCCGCATCCAGCGCCGCCGCCATGGCGGCAGAGGCCTTGCCGGCACCGACGACAATGCATCGTCCGCGCGGCTTCTGCGGCAGGTGCCGCAACACCGCCGCTCCCGGAGCCGCACTGGCAATTGCGGCGTCCATCAGTTGCCGCAGGATTCTGCGAACATCGTCGCCCGCCGGCTCCGCACCACGGTGAAAAATGTCCTCGACACCGGCGTGCATGATGGTTTCATCCTTTGAAACAGGCGGCCGGCTCTGAGACTGCCATCCGGGCGCCCGCCGCGCCAGCCTTTCCGGAAGGGTGGCCATGTAGTCATCGCGCCGACTGATCCGAAGGATTGGAGTAAGTTTGCTGCTGGCCTGCCTTGACGACGCCGCCTTCTGGCCCTAGGGGCGGCGCAACAGGACGGGTTTCACCCGTCTCTCCCTTTCTGGCATCATGGAGAAAGACGACATGATGGACCTGCGAAAGGCCGCCCTCGTGCTGGCCCTGATGATGCCGGCCGCAGCCTCGGCCGAGGAGATCTTCACCGCCAGCGCGGTTGGCGCGGCTGACGGTAGCGTGGAATGCCATTGGGTTCGCGACCGCGTTCTGGCAGTCGTCAGCAGTCCCTGCTCCGATTTCACGGCGCCGCCGGCCTTGCGCATCGGCGAGATCTTCACGGCCAACGGCCATGAGTACCGCATCGGCGTCATCCGCGTTACGCGCACGCCGGTCTATGATCCGGCCAAGGGCGGCGAGACAGAGCGCACAAGCTGTGTCCTTGCCGAAAAGGCCGATGTACTGCCTCCGTCCGCCGACAGCACATCCCATGTCGGCATATGGCTGGCCGTGCCGGATTGCGAGGTTCAGGACCGCTGAAACGACAGGGCGGCCGGGACTATCCGCCCGCCCTGCACGACGTTGTCGCTGCGATCAGGCCGGTCGCTTGCCGGCCAAATCCTTCAGCGCCTTGTTCAGCGCATCCTCGACGCGGCCGAACAGATCGTCCGCCTGCTCCGGCGTAATGATCAGCGGCGGGCAGAACGCCAGCGCATCGCCCATCGCGCGCGAAATGACGCCGTTGTCCTGAAGATGGCCATTCACCAGTGCGCCAAGTGCGCCGACCTTCTCAAGGGCGGTCTTCGCGTCCTTGTCGATGACCAGTTCGAGCGCCCCGATCAGGCCCACGCCGCGCGCCTCGCCGACCAGCGGATGGGCCGCGAGACGGCGCAGATGCGCCTGCATCTGCGCGCCGACGCGGGCGGCGTTCGCCACCAGTCCGCG
>DAIPYB010000154.1:0-6492 GCA_036782955.1 Pseudoxanthobacter sp.
CAGCAGACATCAGATCGTAGCTTCCGTCAGCGTCCGATTTTCGGGGAGCAGCTCAATGCCGCCGCGCGAATGGGGAGAGGCGAAATCCCAGTTCGCCATTTTGTTCGAGGAACGCTTCATCATCGCGTGAAGCTCAACACGCCCCGGACACAAAAATTCTGACACTCCCAGACCACGATGTCCTGGACTGAAACCGCCCGGCGCGATCATGCACGCCGGGGACTGTGCTATTCAAGTGACCTGACGGATCGGGAACGCACGCGGGATGAGGCACGCCGGGACGTGTTCGATTATATCGAAATGTCCTACAATCCCGCCCTAAAGCAAGTCTGAAGCGGGATGCCATCGCCCATCAGGTTTCAATAACATCGCAAATCGAAAGCCAAGGGCGTTTAGAAAGTAAAACAATAAATTATTATAATTTCTGTTATGAAAGAATTAAATATGAAAATAGCAGTTTGCGGTCTTGGTTATGTTGGCATATCTAATGCGATATTGCTTTCTGTAAAATATGAGGTTGTGGCTTATGACATTAGTTACGAGCGAGTTGTTCACATAAATAGCCGCCAGTCCCCGATCATCGATCCAGACATCGAATTCTATCTCGCGGATAAGCCGCTCAATCTCACGGCGACCGTCGATCAGGTGGAGGCTTTCACCGGGGCCGATTTCGTCATTGTCGCCACGCCAACCAATTACGATCCGCAGACCAGTCATTTCGACACGAGCTCGGTCGAGCAGATCATCGCCAGCGTACTGCAGATCAATCCGGCCGCCGCCATCATCATCAAGTCGACGATTCCCGTCGGCTTTGTCGAACGCATGCGCCTGCAATTCGGCTGCGACAACATCATCTTCTCGCCTGAGTTCCTGAGAGAAGGCAAGGCGTTGCACGACAACCTCTATCCGTCACGCATCATCGTCGGCGACCAGACCGAGCCCGCGCGCATCTTCGCCGACCTGCTCCTGGAAAGCGCGCTGAAGGATGATGTCGAGGTGCTGCTCACCGGGCCGGGCGAGGCCGAGGCCATCAAGCTGTTTGCTAACACCTATCTCGCCATGCGCGTCGCCTTCTTCAACGAGCTCGACAGCTATGCCATGGCCTATGGTCTCGATACGCGGCAGATCATCAGCGGCGTCAGCCTCGATCCGCGCATCGGCGATCATTACAACAACCCGTCCTTCGGCTATGGCGGCTACTGCCTGCCCAAGGATACGCGGCAGTTGCTGGCGAACTATTCCGAGGTTCCGCAGAACCTTATTCGCGCGATTGTCGACGCCAACAGCACCCGCAAGGACTTCATTGCCGAGCGCATTCTCGCTCTAGCCCCGAACCATGTCGGCATCTACCGCCTGACCATGAAGCAGGGATCGGACAATTTCCGCGACAGCTCGATTCAGGGCATCATGAAGCGGGTGAAGGCGAAGGGCATTCCGGTCACGGTCTATGAACCGCAACTGAAAGAGGCCCGTTTCTTCAACTCGCCGGTCGAAACCGATCTGGCCGCCTTCAAGGCGAAGGCAGACATCATTATCGCCAACCGCCTGACGCCCGAGATCGCCGATGTCGCGGACAAGGTGTTCACCCGCGACCTCTACGGTTCGGACTGAAGGCATGTCCGGCCGTGTATAACGGGGGCAGCCTGTGTTTCGGTCATTCCACTAGGCCGAAACTGCCATCTTCCAATACATCAACGGCTTCTATAACCCACGCCGCCGACATTCAGCATTGTGTGGCAAAAGCCCTTTGGCCTTCGAACGCCAAGTGGCCTAAACGAGCACTGGGGGCGGCACAAATACGCGACAGGTCCAACACGCATCGGCGCGCGCGTACCGAGGGCGCGCTTTCGCCCGCCACGCCGGCGCACGCCGAGCCTCTCCTCACGATAGAGCCGGAACAGCTTCTTGTGATTGATGCCAGGCCTTCGCGCCGGAGCAGCACATGCAGGCGGCGATATCCGAACCGCCTGCGCTCGCGGGTAAGTTCCGTCAGCCGGTCACGCAGCACGCAGTCATCCGGCCGCGTGCTCTCGTAGCGGATTGTCATGCGACAGATGTCCGGCAAATTTAGTAAGATATTGTTAACGTTATTCTTCTTGCGTGCGTCGTGAATCCGCCCATAATGGCGCCAGATTGGTGATATCGCCGGTTCTGGCGCTATTTTGTGGTTTGGGGCCATGCGGGATGCCGTTACTTCCCTCCTTCGAATTTGACGCGAAGATTCTGGCGCAGGGAGCGGAAATATCGCGCAAGCTCGATCAGCTTCGGCTGGAGAAATTTCCCCCCGATGCGAAAAAGACGCTGCGCCGGTTTCCGATGTCGGAAGTGGCGCATTATCTGGGTGTCAGCCCTAACAACCTGAAGCGGCTTCACCTTGAAGGCAAAGGGCCGGTGCCGCAGGTCGCAGCCGGCGGCCGCCGATTCTATACAGCCGCGCAGATGATCGAACTGCGGCATTATCTCGACAAGAACGGCCGCTCCGACGCCAAGCAATATGTTCCTTTTCGCCGGCCGGGCGACAAGCTGCAGGTCATTTCCGTCGTCAACTTCAAGGGGGGGTCGGGAAAGACCACCACCGCGGCCCATCTCGGCCAGCATCTCGCGCTGACCGGGCATCGCGTGCTGGCTGTCGATCTCGATCCGCAGGCCTCCCTGTCGGCCCTGCACGGCTTCCAGCCGGAGCTGGACCGCAATCCGTCGCTCTACGATGCCATCCGCTATGACGAGCGCCGCCGGTCGATTGCCGACGTGATCCTGCCGACGAATTTTCCGCTGCTCGACATTGTTCCGGCCAATCTCGAATTGCAGGAATACGAGTACGACACGCCGCTTTCGATGCAGAGTTCGACTGAGGGCAAGCGGTTCTATGATCGCCTCGGCCATGCGCTGGCCGATGTCGACGAGCGGTACGATGTCGTCGTCATCGATTGCCCGCCCCAGCTCGGCTTCCTGACCCTGACGGCGCTGACCGCATCGACCTCGGTGCTCATCACCGTGCATCCGCAGATGCTGGATTTGATGTCCATGAGCCAGTTCCTGCTGATGCTCGGCAATTTCGTGCGCACCATCCGCGAAAAAGGCGCCCCGGTGCGGGTCGACTGGCTGCGCTATCTCATCACCCGGTTCGAGCCGACCGATGTGCCGCAGGCGCAGATGCTGGGCTTCATGCAGTCCATGCTGGCGGAGGAAATCCTGAAGGCGCCGATGGTGAAATCGACGGCCATTTCCGATGCCGGCCTCACCAAGCAGACGCTCTATGAGGTCGATCGGGCCAATTTCAACCGGGAAACCTACGACCGCGCCATCGAGGCGCTGGATGCGGTCAATTTTGAAGTTCAGGGCCTGATCCACCGCGCATGGGGGCGCCCGTCATGTTGACTGCGGTCAAAATAGAAAAAAAATCTGTTTTTTCAGAATGATGGTTCATTTCCGGGAGGCTGGTGATGGCGCGTAAGAACCCCTTTGCAACATTGCTCGATGCGCCTGGGCCGGCCGGCAGGCCGGTGACGGACTATGCCGCGCAGGGCGCCTCGCGCTCGATCCTGAAATCGCTCGATGAGATGGCCGCCCGTGCGGACAAGCTTGCAGAAGGCGAGACCGTGGTCGAACTGGACCCGGCCACGATCGACGCCTCGTTCGTGCGCGACCGGCGCACGGACGACGAGCCGGAATTTGACATCCTACTCCGGGCCATCCGCGACCATGGCCAGAACTCCCCGATCCTCGTGCGCCCACACCCGGGCGCCGCCGACCGCTACATGGTCGTGTTCGGCCACCGGCGTCTGCGGGTGGCCAGCACGCTCGGGCGCAGGGTGCGGGCCATCGTCAAGGAGATGCAGGACCGCGACCATGTGGTGGCGCTGGGTCAGGAGAATGCCGCCCGCGCGGACGTGCCGTTCATCGAGCGGGCGCTGTTTGCCGCCGACCTCGCCCGCCTGCGCTATGACGAAGACAACGCCATCGTCCTCAGCGCCTTGTCGGTCGACCGCACCACGCTGTCCAAGATGCTGTCGGTGGCGGGCCTACCGGGCGATATTCTGGCGGCAATCGGCGGGGCCAGAGGCATCGGGCGAGACCGCTGGTATGAAATGAAACTGCTGCTCGACAATCCGGCGCAACAGGACCGGGCCCGCGAGCTTGTCGGGGAGGCGGCCTTTCTGGCGCTGCCGGGCGACGAGCGGTTCGAAACGCTGCTGCGCCGGCTGAAAGCCGCGCCGGTGCGGCGCAGCGGCGGATCCGCGAAGCTCAACTGGGTGGCGAAGGATAAGGCCCTGTCTGCCGATATCGCGGCAGAGGCCCGGCGGTTCACGCTGGCGTTCAAGGCGCGGACAACGGATGCTCGCGCTTTCGGCGAGTACCTTTCAGCCCGCCTCGACCGGCTCTATGACGATTTCCGGCAGGATGCCGCGGGGCGGAAGGACTGAGCGCACGCGGGTGCGACGGCCCACGCAGGGCCGGGTTGGGGCCGGCGGGAAACGTGGCCCCGGCCACAGGCTGCCGGGCGCATAAGGTGCGATTCGCCGCTATAATCATTGTGCGGCGGGGCGTCCGGGCATAAGCCGGTCCCCGGCAAACGGGGGATTTTCAGATGCTGCTCACGGACGAAGGACACAGGGTTGTCGCCGGAATTGCGCTGAAGCACGGCTTCAGCCCCGATGCGGCAGAAGCGATGCTGGCGGCGCTTGTTTCGAGCAACGGCTATCAGGCGCAGTTCAACCATCCTGAATTCGGCGGCATGGGGCAATGGTCGTCGGGCGGCATGGTAATGATCGGCGACATGTTCAACAACGCGCTCAAATATCGCGTGGACGCTCTGGCGGGCGAGCTGGCGGGGCTTGTGGGCTCGCTTGCGCAGTTCCAGCCGCCGCCGGTCGTCAGCAGCGGCCTGTTCGCCTCCGCCTCCGTCTGGCCGCCGGAGCTGGGCTCGCCCTCTTCCAGCGGATCGCAAAACGACATCCAATATGCCATCTTTCCCGCGCAGCAGCGCCTCGCCATCCGGCAGGGTGGCCGGCTGTCGGTCTATGACACCGGCAACCATCTGATCGGCGGCATCTCTCAGCAGCAGGGCGGCGGCAGTTCGCTGCTGTTTACCAGCCAGTTCGGGCCGGTCTCGCTAGAAAGCCTCATCCCGGTTCCTCTCTCCGCCTCCGATCCGTTGCCGCCGGCCCCGGCGCCCGCCATCGAGCCGGTCGATGCGGTGCCCGTCGATGTGCCGCCTGTCGTGCCGGAGCCGGAGATCGTCATCCTCTCCGCCGGGCCCGCGGCCGCACCGGTTTCTGTCGCCGATGCGTGGCCTGCCCCCGCCGCGGCTCCGGTCGTAACGCCTGCGCCGGCTGCCGCCAGGGCCGATCCGGCAACCGACGATGTCGCGATCTTCTCCCGGATCGAGAAACTGCACGCGCTGTTCAACCGCGGAATTCTCACCCAGGACGAATTTCAGGCCAAGAAGGCGGATCTGCTGAGCCGCCTCTGATAGCGGCCCCGCCACCCCGCCCGTGAGCTGCGGCCCGGGCGGGGTGGCGAGGGCGAATGCCGTGATTGCGATAGTGCCGGGCCCGGCCGCCGCACAGGAACGGCTGGCCGCCGGTGCAGGCAACGTGTCCCTCCGGTGAGGACCGCCTTGTCTGACGCGGTCGCCCCGACGAGGTTTTCCGCATCCTGAACCGGCACTGATGCCGGCAGTACTGCTGGAGGCTGGTCGTGGATCGGGATGAAGAATACGTCCGCCGTCGGGCCTGGAGCGCCGATGAGAAACGGGCGATCGTCGAAGAGGCCGCCGCGAGCGGGAACGTGACCGGCACGGCCAGGCGCCATGGCATCCAGGCGCAGCAGATCTATCGTTGGCGGGAGCGCCTGTTCGATCCGAACGAACCGTTCGGCTTCGTGCCGGTCTCGGTTGTTGCGGACCCGTCGATGGTCCTTCCGTATCCCTCCGGTGAGGGCCGTCTTGTCTGATGCGGTCGTCCCGATCAGGTTTGTGTTTCGGCGTTGAACTTTGGCTCTGACTCACTTTTGATGAAGTTGGGCCGTCTGGCTGGCATTGGTTCACCTGGAGAATCAATGCCATGGGTCAGCATTTACGGGTCTCGGAGTTGGTGCCGCGCGGGTTTGTCGTCGATGAAGTAGTCGACACGGATTCCGGCATACGGATCTTCCTGCGTGCGTCCGGCGCGAGGAGTTTCTGCCCGGGATGTGGGGCGACCTCAACGCGCGTTCATAGCCGCTATGCTCGGCAGCTAGCGGATCTGCCGCTTTCCAGCAGGCCGGTTCGTCTTGTTGTTCTGGCGCGGCGCTTTCATTGCGATGCGGTTCTCTGCCCTCGCCGCATCTTCACAGAGCGCTTCGACAATGGGGCGCTACTGCCATGGTCCCGGCGCACATCGCGGCTCGATCATATTATCCACCATCTCGGGCTTGCTTTGGGCGGCCGGCCTGCGGTGTCAATCGGCGAGCAATCTTGACCCCGGATCGGCGTTGAACTTTGACCCCCTG
>DAIPYB010000155.1:0-6492 GCA_036782955.1 Pseudoxanthobacter sp.
ATGCGCCCCACGCAAACCGCAGATGCGCCGGCGGGTCGGGCCGCTCCAGCACGGCCTTGGGCGTGAAGGCCGGATCGGCCTCCATCTCGGCCTCCAGCCAAGCCAGTTCGCCGGCCCAGCGCAGATGCCAGCGCATGCACTGTGCCAGCGCATCGCAGTCAGCCGCCTGACCGGCCGCATGTTGCCGTGTCACCAGCCCGGCCGCCCAGCGCACGGCTTCCGCCAGCAGGGCCATTTCCGGCCGGGCGAGCAGCGCGCGGGCCACCGGCGGCGAATAGGCCAGCGCCTCGCCGCCCGTGCTCATCCCCCGCCAGCCGCACAGGATCGTCTCCGCAAGCAAGGCCGGTTCGTCCACCGCCCCCGCCTTCAACATCCGCGCCTCTTCGCGGCGATAGTCCACGTTGCCGACGCGCCGCACCAACAGGTGCACATCGTCGAGGCCGGGGATGTCGTCGACCCAGCAGCCGCTCACGGCCGATCGGCGGCTGCGCCGGTGCTGGCCGTGGCCGCCTTCCTGATGCGCCGGGCGTGGCCCTTGCCGATCAGCAGGTCCTCATACTCAGCCGAAAGGCCGGCCGGCCGGTCGCCCGCCTCGAAACGCCGCTCCGCACCCTCCGGACCGTCCGGATAGCCGGTGAAAGTCTCCAGAATTTCCACCATCGCGCCGCCCCCCGTCACGCCACCGCCCGCGCGATCTTCAGTGTGCAGGCCTCGGTGCTGTCATAGACGGCCTGGAACGGCAGGCTGACCATCACATCGTCATTGCCGCCGCCCGCCGTCACGTTGCCGTTGCCGAACACGCACTTCGGCAGGAGGAAGCTGTACTTCTCCGCCGTCGTGAAACCCGCGGTGAAGGCGAAGGCACCGAAGCCGTGATCGAGGATCGCCTGATAGAGCTCGTGGCTTTCGAAATAGACCTCCGCCGTGCCGCTCACCTCGAACCGGCCGGAGCCGAGTTCCGCCGACAGCTTGCTGCCGACGACCGGGCGGGTGCGCAGATTGTTGGCGATATCGAAGGACAGGCTCTTCACGCGCGGCGTTGCCGTGAGGCCCGTGCCGGTCAGCGACAGCCCCGACACCGCCTCGGAGGCATTGAACACCGGCCGGGTGCTGGCAGCGGTATAGGTTGCCCCGGTAACGATCGCCGTTGCCAGCGTCTCGGCCGTCGCCATGGCGTTGAAGTCGAACGTCATCTTCGAGCGGTTCGTGACGCCGATCTTGCCGCTGTTGATCCGCGTGCCGCTCCAGCGCGCATAAAGCGGCGTGCCGGCGACCTTGCGCGTCTCCTCGACAGTGAACGACTTGGCCGTCGTGCCGTTCTTCAGCACGTTGGTCGTCCACGTCCCCATCAGCAGCGCTTCAAGGATATCGTCGAACGAGCCGTAGCTGAGTTCGGCGTTGAAATCGCCGGCCCAGTCCTGACCGGTCTGGATCAGGTCGGACACGTTCCGGTCGGCGCGCCGCTCATCGCTGACCACCGTCGACTTGTTCAGCTTCAGGCCGCCGCCCGTCACCCGCAGTTCCCTGAACGTCGGCGTGGCCGGCGTCACGCCGTAGGTGGCTTCAGGCACGTAAGCCACGCGGATATTGCTGGAATCAGCAAACGGCATGGATAATCTCCTTCATTGCTTGACCGAAGTCCGCGTCACCCGAAAATGTCGCACTCGTAGGGAATGGCGACCGCGACGATGAAGTAGTTCCCGTCGCTGTCTTCATCGTCGGAAGCCGTGACCGGTGCCCCGCACCGGATGTTCGCGGCAATGGAACGCCCCCGGAACATGGCTTCGACCTCGGATGACCACGCAGCCGCAAGATCGGTCCCGAGGCCTCTCAGGCAGTAGAGGATGACCCGGAACGCCCCCTCCTCCCGCCAGACGTTGTTTCCCGGCGCCCCGACGGAGACCTGCTCCGACCGGCACCACGGGAAGTCCAGTCTGACGAACGGCGTCCCGTCCGGGCGGCCGGAGCCATTCCGGCCGCAAACCGGCACGGCCGCATGATCCCACCGCTCCCGAAGCCATGCCTCGGCAGCCGCGCAGACAGTCGCGTGTGCCATGCTGTTACCTGTAGGGCCGGATCAGGATTGCCGGCTGCCGGGAGGCGTGCTCGCGCGCAGCCGCGGCCCGGTCGCCCTCGCCCCGTGTGAAGCGGCCTCTGCTGTCGCGCCCGCTGCCGCGCCGGGGCAGCGGCACATAGGGGATGAAGCCCCCTCCGGCATCCAGCCCGACATAGGTGAACTTAATCGCGGCCATGTTGCCGAAGCGGGCTTTCGCCACGGCGGCAACGGCCTGATAAACGCCGTCCGGCGCCTGCGCGCTGAGGCCCCGTTCGATCTTGCGGGCGTAGGGCCGCGTGCTGGCGAACGTGATCGCCTCAAAAAGCTCCGGTATCGCAGCCCCTGCGCCGAGCCGGACACCATCCACCATCACGATATGGCTGTCCTTGTAATGCCCGTTCCGACCGGGGCCGATCGGGGAGGCCAGCACCAGCGCGCGGCCGACCCATGACACGAGTTCCTCAATCAGCGACCACTCGGCATAGACCACGCCGTCCGGGCGCACACTTTCCAGCGCGGCCCCTTCGTGCCCGTCCACCACCTCGCGCCGCGGCGGCTCCACGCCCAGCACGGCCCGGTTCTGCGCCGCGGCCTCTGCGATTGCGGCACGGGCCAGCTCGCCGCGCATGCGGCGCAGGTCCGCCTCAGGCAGCAGCGCGGAAAGCAGCGTCGTCCGGCTCTGTCCGGTCACCGTGATCCGTGCGCCCGTCTTCATCCCCGCACCCTGATCTCATAGGCAAGCAGCACGCCGTCGAGCCGGCGGGACTGATCGTCAAGCGCCTCGATCATCATCATCTGCTCGCCGGCCGCGGTGCTCAGCACGATGCGGTCCCGGCCGCGGACCTCGACCGGCACCGGAAATGCGCCGATATCCTCCGCCAGCAGCAGCACGCGCCGGTCGCCCTGCCGCACATCGCCCACCAGATCGCGCGGCTCATAGCCGGTGACGCGCGCCCGCACCGCCACTTCGGCCACCGCTTCGCCGGTCCCCGCCAGCCGTCGCAGCAGCACCGTCCGGTGCCGGCCGAACGCCCGCCGGTAGGCTGCCACTGGCCCGGTCACCGATAATACACCCGGTAAGGCGCCAGAAGCCTGCCGGCGGCTTCCGCCATCAGACGGGCGGCCGTGTCGGAGACTGTCCAGCGCCGCTCATACACATCGGGCACGATTTCCGCGCTGATCGTCAGGTCGCGCCCCGCCAGACCGGCCGCCTGCGATGCCATAAGCGCCACAGCCTCGCGCACCGGCCGCAGACGGCTGTCGCCGGCCGCATATCCGGCGCGATATCGCACCGTCACAGTCTCCGGGCCGGGCAGCACCGGCGGCCAGCCACTGCCCGCCGTGCAGATCAGCTGGGGCGAATGACTGTCGGCACCGGCCAGCCGCCAGCCCTCCGGCGGCAGTGTCTGCAGCACGCCGGCCTCGTCGAGCCAGTTCACAGCCTCCACCGCCCGGATGACCGGAAAAGGCAGCGCCAGCGGGCCGCCGGGCCAGCCATCGAACACCGCCTCCAGCGTCTGCTCGCCGAAGGCCCGGCCCCATTCGATGGCAAGTCCGCCGGGCTCGATGGCGTTCTGCGCCGACGACAGCAGCGCAGCAACGCCTTCGTCGTCCCGGTCGGCAAGCACCGGTGCGATAAGCCGCGCTTCCGCCGGCGACAGCAGGGCCGCCGGCGGTTCGATGATCCGGATGACCGCCATCGTTCAGCCGGCCGCGAACTGGCCGGTGATGAAGCACTCCGGCCGGTAGACCGCGAGCGCCAGCCGCTCCTCGGCGCGGATCGTCACCATGTTCTTGATGAAGTTGTCGCGATCCTCGGTGGAAATCAGCACATTGGCGTCCTGACGGTCGAACACCTGCGCACCCAGCCGGAACGCCCCGGTCAGGAACCGGTTCTCGGCGATGGCCGGCGTTTCCACCACCGGCAGGCGCCACAGCGTCGGCGCGGTGCCGGCCTGCGGGTTGCCGATGATGTAGCGGCCGGTGGCATCCTTCAGGGTCTCGATCCGTGCCCAGTCCGACGGATGCAGCACATGGCCCGTAGCCGGATATTCAGCCAGTGTCGCCTGCAGCATCGCGAACCGCAGCTGGTCGATCATGCTGTGCGTCGCCGCGATTTCCACGGGCGAAGAGAAGGCGATGGCATACGCCAGCAGGCCCTTGAGGTGGCCGCCCGTGCCGGTGCCGTTCAGCAGTTCCTGCTCTTCGACATAGGCAAGGCCGTAGCGCAGCCGCCCGTCGATGGTGGATTGCAGCATCGGCGCGTCATCGAGGATCTGCACAGACGCCTGCACCCAGTGCGCAATCGTCACGACCTGGGCGGACACTTCCTCGAACGACAGCGTCGATTCCGGCTTCTGGCCCTTCTCCGGCACCACCGCCGCATTGTTGGTGAAGCCGGCCTCCTGCACATAGACGATCGAGTTGGAACCGGTGCGGCCCGGGGAGATCAGGTCGCGCACCACCAGCTTGCGGTCGGGCGGCGCGATGATGCCGGGCCGGCGATCGGGTTCGACGAGCACCCCGGCGGCCCCGTCCGTGCCACCGCCGGCCGTCGTGATGGACTTCACCCGCACGGACACACGCGACTTGCCGCGGGCCCGGTCCGCCATGAAGCCCTTGACGTCCTCGGAACCGACCACGGATTCGCCGAGGCTGCGCGGACCGCCGCCGTCCTCGCCGCCGCCGCGCCGGGCCAGCTTCTGTTCCATCTCGGTCATGCGGCTGCCGAGCTCGTTCATCTTCACGAGCGCTTCGTCAGCCTTCTGCTTCATCTCCGCAGAAAGCGCCTCGCCGGCCTTCAGCTTGCGATCCGCATCCTCGGCAAACCGCTTCACATCGTCGGTCGCCGCCTTCAGGCTGATGGCGAGCGCCTTGATATCCGGCTCGCCGGCGCCCTCACCGGCACCCTTGGTGCCATATTCATGGCCGCGCCAGTCCCGCGGCAGCGGCCGGAAGGCCGCACCGTTCATCAGATCACGCATGATCAGTCCTCAGAGTTTGGGGAGAGAAAAGCCGCTCAGCGCCGCGCCGAGCTCTGCCAGATCGTCGCCGCCAGACCGGCGCTTCAGGCCGGCGATGCCATGACGGGCGATATCGACCGCAAGCGACTTGCGGAAATCGTGTTCGATGAGGAATTCGATAAAGGCTTCCTCGTCCGGAACCTCGCCGCGCGCCGCCGCCTTGACGGCATCGGCCCGGGCCTGATCGTTGGCCGGAAAGGTGACGAGCGAGATTTCCATCAGATCGAGCGCCGTCAGGGTCCGGATGCCGGTCTTCTCGTCGAAGGACGACTTGCGGACCCGATAGCCGATCGAAAGGCCGGTTACCGCCCTTTCCCTGAGAAGCGCGCTCGCCTCGCGGGCCTTCTGCACCTCGTCCACCAGCAGCCGGCCGGCGCAGCGCAGGCCGTATTCGTCCTCGGCCAGGACGCTCCACAGTCCGATCGGCTGCGCCCGGTCGTGTTCCCACAGGATCGGAACGGAACGCTGCTGCCGCAGGCTTTCCGCAAAGGCGCCCCGGACCACGATTTCGTCGTAGCTGTCGACGACATCGAAAACTGACCCGTAGCCGCTGATCGCGCCGGTGGCCTCCGCCTTGACAGCACCGTCACCGGCCCGGAACTTCACTCCCAACAATGCCGCGCTGGTCTTCATTTTGCTCATGCTCCCTCCGGTGGCGGGCCGCCGTTGTGCCCGGCCAATGCTGCGCGAACCGCGGCGGCCACCATTTCCTCAAGCCCGAGGGCACGGGCGAGCGCAGCTTTCTCGCCGGCGGCCGCAGCCGGTGCCCCAAGCTGATCGAGCGGAACGAGATTGCTTTGCACGGTGAGCACGTCGCCCCCCGGCAGCGGCGGCCGGTTGTCATAGGCGCGGCCCTCGTTGCGGGTCAGGAAGCCGTTCTGGGCAAGGGCGGCCAGCAGCGCCGCCCGGCCCTGACTGTCCGCCCTGAGAAGGCCCTCGACCGAGAATTCCGCATAGATCGTGCGCCGTTCGCCGGGCGGCAGAAGCTGCTTGCGAATGGCCTGCTCGATCCGCGTCAGGTAGGGCCGCAGGCTGAATGTGACGAAGGCGAGCATCTGCTGTTCAAGGCCCGTGCCCCAGCTGGTCGATTTCTCGGTGTGCCCGATCATGAACGGCGGCACACGAAACCACCGGCAGATTTCCTCCACATTGAAGGAGCGGCCCTGAAGCAGCTGCATGTCGGCGACCGGCATGCCCTTCACTTCCTTCCAGTCCATGCCCTTTTCGAGAATGCCGGCCCGGCCCGTCGCATTGGGGCCGGCAATCGGCTCCAGATAGACCTTGCGCGCGTTCCTGATCGCTTCCGGGGAGGAGCGCTCCGGCACCACCAGAAAGCCGCTGGGCCTGATGCCGTTGCGGAAGGCGGCGCTGGCCGCCCTGTCGGTGTCGGCGACAAGCCCCAGCGTCTGCCGG
>DAIPYB010000156.1:0-6430 GCA_036782955.1 Pseudoxanthobacter sp.
CCTCCACCTCGAACCGCAATTTCGAGGGCCGTCAGGGCTTCCGCGGCCGCACCCATCTGGTCTCGCCCGCCATGGCGGCGGCGGCGGCGGTGGCCGGCCACTTCGTGGATATCCGCGACTGGAAGTGACGATCCGGCCGCGCCGCGCGGCCCGATATGCTTGTGAAAAGCCCGGTTTCCCGCATGGGAGGCCGGGCTTTTCCGTTTGCCGGCTGCCGCAAGGTCGCATCGACCGGCCGTCGCCGCCGCTCTAGTCTCAGCGGTGCCCTACGCGCGCCCGGGGCCACAGGCGGAAACGGACAAGCACCATCGGGGGAGCCGGCATGAACACCGTGATCGATTTTCTGAACACCGTTTTCTGGGGCTATGTGCTGATCTATGGCCTGCTGGCCGTGGGCGTCTACTTCACGCTGCGGCTGGGCTTCATCCAGATCCTGCATTTTCCCGAGATGATCCGGGCCGTGCTGGGCTCCCGCAAGGCCGACCGCGGCGGCATCACCCCGTTTCAGGCGCTGTGTACCAGCCTCGCCTCCCGCGTCGGCACCGGCAACATCGCCGGCGTCGCAGTGGCGCTCTATCTCGGCGGGCCGGGCGCGATCTTCTGGATGTGGGTGGTGGCGACGGTGGGCATGGCCACGGCCTATGCGGAAAGCACGCTCGCGCAGCTCTTCAAGGTGCGCGACGCCGCCGGCAACTATCGCGGCGGGCCGGCGTTCTACATTGCCAGGGGGCTGAAAGCGCCATGGGCGGCGGCCCTGTTCTCGGCCTGCCTCATCCTGTCGTTCGGGCTCATCTTCAATGCCGTGCAGGCCAATTCCATTGCCGGCGCCGTCGAAGGTGCCTTCGGCGTGCCGCCGGTGGCCACCGGCGTGGCCGTGGCGGCGCTGACCGCCATCATCATCTTCGGCGGCATCAGCACCATCGCCAAGACGGCCGAGATCGTCGTGCCGTTCATGGCTCTGGGCTATATCGGCGTCGCGGCCTATGCCCTCGTCACCCATATCGGCGCCGTTCCGGCCATGCTCTGGCACATCGTCGGCAGCGCCTTCGGCATTCAGGAAGCGGCAGCCGGCTTTACCGGCGGCATCGCCGCCGCGATGATGAATGGGGTGAAGCGCGGCCTGTTTTCCAACGAAGCCGGCATGGGCAGCGCTCCGAACATCGCCGCCGTCGCCACGCCCGACCCTCACCATCCCTCGTCGCAGGGCTTCGTGCAGGCCCTGGGGGTGTTCATCGACACCATCGTCATCTGCACTGCCACGGCGCTGATGATCCTGCTTGCCGACGTGCTCCACCCCGGCAGCGGCGTGACCGGCGTTCAGCTGACGCAGGCCGCCATGCACGAGCACATCGGCGCGGCCGGCAAATATTTCATCGCCATTGCCCTGTTCTTCTTCGCCTTCACCTCGATCATCGGCAACTACTCCTATGCCGAAAGTGCCATGGCCTATCTCGGCCTCGGACACCGCAGCGCGATTCTCGTGCTGCGCATCGTCGTGGTGCTGATGGTGGTGTGGGGATCGATGCAGGCGGTGGAAACGGTGTTCAATCTCGCCGATGCCTCCATGGGGCTGATGGCGACCATCAACCTCGTCGCCATCGTGCTGCTGTCGGGCTTCGTCGTCCGCCTGACGCGCGATTATCTTGCCAAGCGGAAGACCGGCGAGGAGCCGATGTTCGAAGCCGGCAGCCTGCCGGAGCTCGATGGCCGGATCGACGCCGAAATCTGGCGCCGCCACTGACCCGAAGACTGGCCGGCGGCGCTCATCGCACCGGCCAGCACACCCGCACCGGCTGCCAGGCGAGGACCGGCGGGCCGTAAGGCTGGCGCAGCACCACCTGCTGGCGGCGCATGCGGCAGATCTCGCCATAGCGCTGCCAGCCGGGGCGTCTCCAGCCCGGATAGCCGCCGTAGCCGCGCGGCGGGGCCGGGGCATAATAGCCTCCGTTGGGGCCGCCGCCCTGCTGCCGCCAGCCACCATTGCCCTGCTGCTGCCAGCCGCCGTTCCAGTCCACTGCCGTCACGCCGCCGGGCATGGTGTTGCCGGGCATGGCGTTGCCGGCCACGGCCGGGCCGCCGGGAATGGCGAGAGCAATGAGCGAGGACGCCACGGCCGCCGCCAGCGCCGCGCGCCGCAGCCCGCCGCCAGCCGCCTGTCCGCTCCTGCCTGCCGCATCCTGAAGCCGGATCATTTTCCTCTCCCTGCTTCCGGCGACCCTGCCGCCGTCTGAAGATGGGCGCAGAATGCACCCCGGCGGCTGAACCGGACCTGAGGCCCGCATTCAGCCGCCGTTCAGGTGCCGGCCGCCGCGCGCCGATGCCCCGCGCCCTTGTGGCGCGGGCGCCGGCGGGCCACTATTGTCGCCGCCTGTCGCCACGGGGGTTGCGGCGGCGGCGCCAGGCCGGCGAAGGCCGGACGGAGTGCAAGGGGGAGCCGGAAACGTCATGCCACTGGATATGCGCGGCCTCTACATCACCGGAGCCGACGACCATGCATCCGCCGCCGTGCGGCTGTTCCAGCACGCCTGCCTCGGGTACCACGCGGACGAAAGCGATATCCTGTCACTGGCCGAGGCGACGCCCGATTGCCCGCTGGTGCAGATCTATGCCGCCTCGCTGGCGCTGCGCAGCGGTTCGGCGCGGCAGGTGGCGACGCTGGCGCGGCCGCTGATCGACCTCGCCCGCCTTGCCCCCTCCGTGACCCAGCGCGAGCGCTGGCTGATCGAGGCGGCGGATGCGTGGGCGCGATGCGCCTATGCCGAGGCGCTCGACCGGCTGGAGCGGGTAGTGGAGCAGTGGCCGGAAGACCTCATTGCCCTGCGGTTCGCCCACACGCTGTTTTCACACGCCCCCGACGACGTGCGCCAGCTGCGCATGATCGGCAGGGCGCGGGTGGTCAACGAGGAGCAGGCGGCGTTTCTGGCGCTTCTGGCCGATGCGCAGGTCCAGCAGGGCGCGATCGACGTGGCCCGCGAGACGGCCGAGCGGGCGCTGGCGCTCGATCTCGATACGCCGTGGGCGCATTTCGTGCTGGGCGCGTGCCATCTGGCAGCCGGCTCGATCAATGACGGCCTGCGCCTGTTCGACACCGTCGCCCCGACATGGGACGAGCACAATGCGGTGCTGCGGACCCATAATATCTGGATGAACGCACTGCTCCATCTGGCGCGTCTCGACGTGCCGGCGGCGATGGCGCTCTATCACCGCGGCCTTTCCCGCGTGGATCGCGGCACCCCGCGCGCGCTGACCGATGCGATCTCGATCCTGTGGCGGGTGGAACTCATCTCCAGCCCGCTGGAGACCGTGTTCTGGGCGCCGCTGGCCGCGAGTGCCGCCGCGCACACCGGCGAATCGATCAGCCCGTTCATCAACGCCCATCTGATCTATGCACTGGTCCGCGCCGGCCGCACCGACGAGGCCGACGAAGCGCTGCGGCTGATGGCGGCCACGGCGGATGCCTGGGGCGGCGCATGGCAGCCCGGCCTGCAGCTTGCCCGCGGCGTGGCCGACATGGCGGCGCAGGATATTGCCGGCGCACTGACGGCGCTGGAGCCGATTGCCGGCCGCCTGCGCGAGACCGGCGGCACGCAGGTGGAAAACAGCCTGTTCCGCATGACGCTGGTGGCTGCCTTCGCGCGCGCCGGGCGCCGCGGCGCGGCGGAGGAGGCGTTGCAGGCGATAACCGCCGCCCGGCCCCCGACCCCGTTCGAGCAGGCGCTCGTCAGCCCGGCCGAGATCGCCCCCGTCGATCTGGCCCTTGCCTGACGGCCGCCTTCAGAACCCGACGAGCCGGTCGATCCCCACGCTGACGAGAATGCTGAACACCGTTTCCAGCACCACGAGGCCGATGCACAGCCCGACAGGGGCCGCCAGCGCAACCCGCGCGACGCGGTAGTGGTAGAACAGCACCACCACCAGCACGACGAGATTGGCGAGAAACCACGCCTCGCCATCGACGAGGCCGAAGGTGAACATCAGTTCGGGCAGCACATAGATCGCCGCCGCCACGACGCTCGACCAGTTGCGCACGATGACATAGGGCACGAACCGCTGGGAAATGCCGAGCGGACGCGCCAGCGCCGCCAGCAGCAGCGGATAGCCGATCCAGTCGATCACCACTTCGCCCGCCCGCGTGGCGAACAGCGCGCCCCACGGAAATTCCTCCGTCGGAATCAGCCCGAGCCCCGCCGAAAGATGGACTTCCGCCACCGTGGAAATCACCAGCGCCGGCACCAGCAGCACGATCGCCCCGAAGGAACGCCAGAACGAATCGACGCTGAACTCGAAGCTCTCCAGCGCCTTCTGGCGGCCGAACAACACGTCGATGGCGCCTTCCAGCGCACGGATGACGTGGGAGACGAGGCCGGCGGAATCAGGATTCGCCATGGGGATCAGCCGGCAAAATAACGGTCCAGAAAAGCAGCGTAGACGGCGGCGAGGCTTTCAAGCTCGCTGACCGGCACGCGCTCATCGACCTTGTGCATGGTGGTGCCGACGAGGCCGAACTCGACGACCGGGCAATAATCCTTGATGAAGCGCGCATCGGACGTTCCGCCCCCGGTGGTAAGCGCGGGCGCCTGCCCGGTTATGCCGGCGATGGCGGCCGAAAGCGCGGCCACCAGCGGTCCCGGCGCGGTCAGGAACACATCGCCCGAGGCCCGCTCCAGCACCAGCGCCGGCGTGGCGACGCCGGCGGCCGCGGCGGCCGTCTCAAGGCGTCGGCGCAATTCGGCCTCCAGCGCCGGGCGGCTCCAGATGTCGTTGTAGCGGATATTGAAGCGCAGCCGCGCCTCCGCCGGAATGATGTTCCAGGACGGGTTGCCGGTATCGACCGACACCACTTCCAGATTGGAGGGCGCAAAGTGGTCGTTGCCGCCGTCGAGCGGCGGGTATGTCAGGGCCGGCGCCACGGCCAGCAGTGCCTTCAGCGGATTCTCCGCCCGCTCCGGGTAGGCCACATGTCCCTGCACGCCCCGGAAGGTGACCGTGCCCGACATGGAGCCGCGCCGGCCGATCTTGATGGTGTCGCCCAGCCGCGCCGTGCAGGTCGGCTCGCCGACGATGGCGGCATCGAAAACCTCGCCGCGCTGCGCGCACCACGCCAGCAGCTTCTCGGTGCCGTTGACGGACGGCCCCTCCTCGTCGCCGGTGATGAGAAACGAGATCGAACCGGCGAACGCGGCGCCGGGCCGGGCGAGGAACGCCAGCGCCGCCGCCATGAAGGCCGCGATGCCGCCTTTCATGTCCACCGCGCCACGGCCATGAAGCTCGCCCGCCTCCACCACGCCGGAGAACGGATCGTGCCGCCACGCGGCCACGTCGCCGGGAGGCACCACGTCCACGTGGCCGGCAAAGGCAATGTGCGGCCGGCCGGTGCCGAAACGGGCGTAGAGGTTCTCGACCGGAACGGTGCCGTCCTCGGCGAACACCGGCCGCGCCACCGCGAACCCGGCCGCCGACAGAACGGCTTCGATCTCGTCCAGCGGCCCGCTGGCGTCCGGGGTCACGCTCGGGCGCCGGATCAGCCGGCTGGCGAGCGCCAGCGCATCCGGCGTCGCCGGACCGGGGGCATCGGGGGTGGGGCTCTGTGCCATCGGTCGCCTTCCGCGCCGCCGGATTCAGACAAAAGCGCGGGGGAAGTCCCCCGCGCCCTGTTGTTCGTTCACCATGGCGGAGCGCGCTTAGAGCTGGACCGCCTTGCGGCGCTCAGCGCTCCAGCCCCTTGTCGCGGGCGGCCAGAAGCCGGAGGCGCAGGGCGTTGAGCTTGATGAAGCCGGCGGCGTCCTTCTGGTCGTAGGCGCCGGCATCGTCCTCGAAGGTGACGATCTTAGTGGAGTAGAGCGAGTTCGGGCTGGCGCGGCCGATGACGATGGTGTTGCCCTTGTAGAGCTTCAGCCGCACCGTGCCGGAAACCTGCTCCTGGCTCTTGTCGATCAGGGCCTGCAGCATCTCGCGCTCGGGCGAGAACCAGAAGCCGTTGTAGATCAGCTCGGCATAGCGCGGCATCAGCTCATCCTTCAGGTGGGCGGCGCCACGGTCGAGGGTGAGCGATTCCATCGCGCGGTGCGCGACATGCAGGATGGTGCCGCCGGGGGTCTCGTAGACACCGCGCGACTTCATGCCCACGAAACGGTTCTCGACCAGATCGAGGCGGCCGATGCCGTTGACCTTGCCAAGCTCGTTGAGGCGGGCCAGCAGCGTTGCCGGCGACAGCGCCACGCCATCGATGGAAACGGCGTTGCCCTGCTCGAAGCCGATCTCGATGATCGTCGGCCGGTCGGGGGCTTCTTCCGGCGAAACGGTGCGCTGGAAGACATAGGCCGGCGGCTCCTCGTTGGGATCCTCCAGCACCTTGCCCTCGGAAGACGAGTGCAGCAGGTTCGCATCCACCGAGAACGGCGCTTCGCCGCGCTTGTCCTTGGTGACCGGA
>DAIPYB010000157.1:0-6414 GCA_036782955.1 Pseudoxanthobacter sp.
GATCGGCGCCATTCTGGCCGAGCTTTCGCGCGTGGCGCTGACACCGGCGGAAGTGGCCGATCGCAACGAGGCGCTGGAGCGGCAGGTGCTGACGCTTTGGCAGACCAACATGCTGCGCCAGAACAAGCTGACGGTTCTGGACGAGGTCGCCAACGGCATTTCCTATTACGGTACCACCTTCCTCTCGGCGGTGCCGGCACTGTTCGCTCGCCTCGAAGACACGCTGGCAACCGTGGAAGGCCGCGATCCGGTGCTGTCGCGCGAGCGCGTCGCCCCATTCCTGCGCATGGGAAGCTGGATCGGCGGCGACCGCGACGGCAACCCCTTCGTGACCGCCGACGTGCTGCGGCAGACCGTGAAGATGCATGCCCGGCGGGCATTCCGCTTCTATCTCGACGAACTGAACGCGCTCGGGGCCGAACTTTCGATCGCCGCCGACGTGGTGCCCGCGACCCCGGAACTGATGGCGTTGGCCGCCGCCTCGCCGGATCACTCGCCCCACCGGGCGGGAGAGCCCTATCGTCTGGCCATCGCCGGGCTTTATGCGCGGGTCTGGGCCACCGCCGAGGCATTCGACTGTCTCGATGCCGGCCGCCCGCCGGCAGGTCCCGCGCCGGCCTATGGTTCCGCCGAGGCCCTTTCCGCCGACCTCGCGGTCATCGACACCTCGTTGCGGGCCCATAATGCGCGCGTTCTGGCCCGCGGCCGGCTGCGGACCCTGCGCCGGGCGGTGGATTGCTTCGGGTTCCATCTGGCGAGCATGGACCTGCGGCAGAATTCAGCCGTGCACGAGCGGGTGGTGGCCGAACTGTTCGAGGCGGTGCGGCCCGGCACCGGCTATCTCGGCCTCGACGAGGATGCGCGCATCGCGCTGCTGGAAGAGGAGCTGAAGACCGCGCGCCTGCTCTCCACCCCGTTCGTTGCCTACAGCGAGGAGACTGAGAAGGAACTGGCGATCTTCCGCGTGGCGGCGGAGGCAAAGGAGCGCTTCGGGCACTGGGTCATCCCGACCTGCATCATCTCCATGACGCAGGGGGTATCGGACCTTCTTGAACTGGCGCTGCTGCTGAGGGAGGTCGGCATCGTGCGGGCCGATGGCACCTCCGGCGTCCATCTGGTGCCGCTGTTCGAGACCATCGAGGACCTGCGCAACTCCGCCGGGGTCATGGATGCACTGCTGTCGCTGCCGGTCTATCGCGCGCTGGTGGCCTCGCGCGGGGACGAGCAGGAGGTGATGCTCGGCTATTCCGACAGCAACAAGGACGGCGGCTTCGTCACCTCCGGCTGGGAACTCTACAAGGCCGAGATCGGGCTGGTGGAGGTGTTTGCCCGCCACGGCGTGCGCATGCGCCTGTTCCACGGCCGCGGCGGCTCGGTCGGCCGCGGCGGCGGGCCGAGCTTCGATGCCATTCTGGCCCAGCCGGGCGGGGCGGTGGACGGGCAGATCCGCATCACCGAGCAGGGCGAGATCATCTCGTCCAAATATGCCAATGCCGAGGTGGGGCGCACCAACCTTGAGGTGCTGGCCGCCGCGACGCTGGATGCGAGCCTGCTGCAGCCGCGCGAGAGTGCGCCGGACCCGGCCTTCCTCGATGCCATGGAGGAGATCTCGGCCGCGGCGTTCGCCGCCTATCGCGGCCTCGTCTACGAGACGCCGGGTTTCGAGACCTATTTCTGGGAATCGACCGTCATCAACGAGATCGCCACCCTCAACATCGGTTCGCGGCCGGCGGCGCGGCGCAAGACGCGGCGCATCGAGGATCTGCGCGCCATTCCGTGGGTGTTCTCGTGGGCGCAGTGCCGGCTGATGCTGCCGGGCTGGTTCGGCTTTGGCAGCGCCATCGAGGCGTGGCTCGCAGCCAACCCGGAACGCGGCTATCCGTTCCTGCAGGAGATGTATCGCGCCTGGCCGTTCTTCCGCGCCCAGCTTTCCAACATGGACATGGTGCTGGCGAAAAGCTCGCTGGCCATCGCCGCCCGCTACGCCGGGCTGGTGGAAGACGAGGAACTGCGCAACGCTATCTTCCCGCGCATCGAGGCGGAATGGCACGGCACGGTGACGGCCCTGAAGACCATCATGGGCCACGAGCGGCTGCTGGAGGACAATCCCCTGCTGGAGCGTTCCATCCGCCAGCGTTTCCCCTACATGGACCCGCTCAACCACGTGCAGGTGGAGCTTCTGCGCCAGCATCGCGCAGGAGGAGAGACGAATGCCAATGTCTTGACGGGCATTCAGCTCACCATCAACGGTATCTCCGCCGGTCTTCGCAACAGCGGCTGAGCCGGCGGGGGGCGCGCCGTGGCGCGCCGCACGGCTCGGAGCACGCATGTTTTCTTCCAACGGGGCGGCTGTCGCCCGCATCGCGACCGGCGACAAGAAGCGCCGCCGGCGGCTGCGCTGGCTGGCGGATTATACGCTGGCCGCGCTGGCGCCGCTGGCCGCGCTGGGTCTTTCGGCAGCAACCGGGCGGCCCGGCGATCATGCCATGGTGTTCCTGCTGCTGACCGTGGCGGTGGTGGCGGCGGCCTGTCGCGGCTTCGGGCCGGCGATGGTGGCCATGGTTATCGCGCTGACCGCCGGGCCGGCCTGGATCGGGCGCCATGGCGGCTTCGGCGGGCCGGACGCGGCGGTGCTGACGGCCTTTGCCATCGGTTGCATGCTGATCCTGCGTCTTGGCCTGCGGCTGGAGGCAGAACGGCGCATCGGCGATGCCCGCACCCGCGAGCTGCTGGCCCGCGAGGCGCATCTGCAATCGATTCTCGACACAGTGCCTGACGCCACCATCGTCATCGACGAGGCGGGCATCATGCGCTCGTTCTCGCCGGCGGCTGAAAAGCTGTTCGGCTACAGCGCCCACGCCGCGGTGGGGCGCAATGTGGCCCTGCTGATGCCCGACAGCGAGCGCCACCGCCACGACGGCCACCTGCAACGCTACCTTGAAAGCGGCGAGCGGCATATCATCGGCACCGGCCGTGTCGTGACCGGCGAGCGGGCAGACGGCTCCACCTTTCCGATGGAACTCACGGTGGGCGAGGCGCACTCGCCCGATGGCCGCTTCTTCACCGGGTTCGTGCGCGACCTGACCGAGCGGCGCCAGACCGAGGCGCGCCTGCAGGAGCTGCAGACCGAACTGGTCCACATCTCGCGCCTGACCGCGATGGGCGAGATGGCCTCCACGCTGGCGCACGAACTGAACCAGCCGCTGTCGGCCATCGCCAATTATCTGAAGGGGTCGCGCCGCATTCTGGAAGGCAATGTTGATTCCCGCGCCCCGATGCTGCGCGATGCGCTGGACAAGGCGGCGGCGCAGGCGCTGCGGGCCGGGCAGATCATCCGCCGGCTGCGTGAATTCGTCGCGCGTGGGGAGAGCGAGCGGCGTGTGGAGAGCCTGAGCCGCCTGATCGACGAGGCGAGCGCGCTGGCGCTGGTCGGCGCGCACGAACTGGGTGTTCACGTCCGTTTCGCCAATGAGGCGCCCGTCGACCTCGTCATGGTGGACAAGGTGCAGATTCAGCAGGTGCTGCTCAATCTCATTCGCAATGCGGTGGAAGCAATGAACGGTTGCGAAAAGCGCGAACTTGTCATCTACACCGCAGCAGCCGACGAAGATATGATCGTAATCAAGGTTGCTGACACGGGCCCCGGTCTGGCACAGGAGGTCCGGGAGCATCTGTTCCAGCCATTCGTAACCACCAAGCGCCATGGCATGGGTGTGGGACTGTCGATTTCGCGAACCATCATCGAATCCCATGGCGGACGCATCTGGGCGGAGGCAAACGCCGGGGGCGGCACCGTGTTTGCGTTCACGTTGCGGGCTGTGATGTCTGAGGAGCTCGCCGATGAGCCATGAGAGCCAGAATCACGACGCGCTGGTTCATGTCATCGACGATGACGGCGCGGTGCGTGATTCCCTGTCATTCCTGCTGGCAAGCGCGGGTCTCGGCGTCGTCACGCACGAATCGGCCACCGCTTTTCTGGAAGCCCTGCCGCGCTATTCCACCGAAACCGGCTGCGTCGTGACCGATGTGCGCATGCCGGGCCTGTCGGGCATCGAACTCTTGCAGCGCCTGCGCGCCATCGGCGTATCGTTGCCGGTGATCGTGGTGACCGGCCACGGCGACGTGCCGCTGGCCGTGGAGGCCATGAAGACCGGCGCGGTCGACTTCTTCGAAAAGCCGTTCGATGACGAGGCGCTGCTGGCGGCGGTGGAATCCGCCCTCAATCTCAATGAGCGCAACGTGCGCCGCCGGCTGGAGCAGGCGGAAATCGAGGAGCGGCTCGCCGCCCTCACCACCCGCGAGCGGCAGGTGCTGGACGGGCTGGTGGTGGGGCAGGTCAACAAGACCATTGCCTTCGATCTCGGCATCAGCCCGCGCACGGTGGAAATCTACCGCGCTAACGTCATGACCAAGATGCAGGCGGCCAGCCTTTCCGATCTGGTGCGCATGGCGCTGACCGCGGAGATCATTCCGCTCAGCCGCGAGGGACCCCACGGCTGAAAACCTGTGGCTGAGGAGACCGTTGCCATCAGGCAACAGATTTTGCCGGCATGGCCGGCAGACGCGGCTGCTTGATGTGAATCAAGGAATACACGGTTGCCGCGGCCCGAAAGTCTGCACAATAGCGGCATAGTACCGCTATCGACATGGCAGGCCGACCCGGCTCGGGGGGCGGGTCGAGGGAGCGCAGCATGACATTCAGTGGCAGCGTGAAAGGCGGCACGTTTACGCCTGCGCAGCGGTCGGTCATCGTTGTCGATGACGATCAGGCCGTCTGTCACTCGCTGCGTTTCGCGCTGGAAATCGAAGGCTACCGGGTCCAGCTCTATCACGATGCCGACGCCGTTCTGGCGGATCGCGCCGGGGCCGTCGCCAGCGACGCCTGTCTGGTGGTGGATTATCACCTGCCGGGCATGAACGGACTCGATCTGGTGCAGCAGTTGCGCCGCGAGGAACCCGGCATGACGGCAATCCTCATTACCACCGGCCCGAGCGAGCGGGTGCGCTCCGCCGCTGAGGGAGCCGGCGTGGTGATCGTGGAAAAGCCGCTGCTGGGCAACGCTCTCGCCGAGGCGATCCGTCACTCGTTCTGCGCCTGACGGGCGGAATTCTCGCCGCCATGCCGACCGGCGATGCCACGATACGCCGGGAAATAGGATCAATTTTCGCCCTTGTCGGGTTGTGTGCCGGTTACTACTGCTGAATCGTGTCCCCGCCCGGCGGACATGGGGCGCGGTCCGTCCTGTGGCGCCGGTCCCGCGTTGCGAAATCCGGAGAACGGAACGATGAAGACCCGGCTTGCGGTTCTGACCCTGTGCACGCTTATGGCTGGCCCCGCGCTTGCCGATCAGGCATCCGCCGACAAGTGCGCTGCGGCGCTTTCGCCCGAGGCCAAGACCATTTATGCCGCTGTCGCGCCGGACTACGCCGCCGGCGCCGATCTGAAGTCGCTGGTGACCGAGAAGACCCGCGGGCTGGTCAAGGCCGGCACCATCTCCATGGGGTCCGCGCGCGATTCCGCCAAGGCGGCCGGCGCCTGCCTGAAGCTGATGCACTGACGATGGCCGGCCTGCCCCGCCTCAGTGCGGGGCGCCGTGGCCGGAGACGATCTGCATCGCCCCCTTCACGCCGCTGCGAAACGCTTCATCATAGGAAGCGCCGCGCGCGGTCCATGTGTAGCTCTGCTGCTGCCATACGAGCTGCCACGTTGCGACCCAGCCCGGATCGGCCGCGCTGAAGCTGAGAATGCCGGGCAGGGCCGTCGTTCCTTCCGGCAGTGGTGACGCGAGGCTCTCTCCGGAAGACGGGACCACCACGGGCATGGCAAAGCGTTCCCCGGCAGCGGCCAGTGCTTCGCGCTGGTCGCCGGCCTGCGGCGTGGCGGCAGTCAGCAGATAGCGTGTCTTCAGGCCATCCATGAACACCACCGGCATCAGCGCCGGCCGCCGGCTTGCCCACGGAGCGGAGCCGAGCTGGCCGAGCACGGCGTCGATCCCGGTCCGGTCGAAGCTTACGGTAAGGAAATAGGGCCGGTCGGAACTACCCTGATCGTCATGGCGGGCGATGCCGCTCATGCGGTCGAGATAATCGAACCCGGTGACGAAGTCGCCCGCTCGTCTGGCTAATGCCGCCACGCGGGGATCGTCTGCGAGCCGTGGATCGCCGGAAACCTTCACCAGCACATCGCGGAAGCACTGCGCGAAACCTGCGGGCCGGCTGCGCATGTCGGTTCCGGTCAGCAGCGTGCGTGCCTGATAGAGCGTGAGGGGCGGCAGGCTGTAGCCCGCGGCAGCCATTGCCGCGGGGCTGGCGAGGAGGGCGCAGACCAGCACCAGCGCGGCTATCGCCTTGCGGGCGGCGTCCGCGGCACTGTGGGGTGGAAAAGAGCGGCGGGCGGGCATCCGGCTGGTCCTC
>DAIPYB010000158.1:0-6414 GCA_036782955.1 Pseudoxanthobacter sp.
GGCGTCCTATCTGCTGATCGGCTTCTGGTTCCAGCGCCCGTCGGCCTGCGCCGCCGCCATCAAGGCGTTCGTCGTCAACCGCGTTGGCGACTTCGGCTTCTTGCTTGGCGTGTTCGCTCTCGTCTGGGCAACGGGCGCCATCCAGTTCGATCAGGTTTTCGCTGCCGCGCCGGCTCTTGCCGAGAAGACCATCCACTTCATCGGCTACGACTGGAACGCGGTGACGCTGATCGCGCTGCTGCTGTTCATGGGTGCGATGGGCAAGTCGGCGCAGTTCCTGCTGCACACGTGGCTGCCCGACGCGATGGAAGGCCCGACCCCGGTTTCGGCTCTCATCCACGCGGCGACCATGGTGACGGCCGGCGTGTTCATGGTGGCCCGCCTGTCGCCGCTGTTCTCGCTGTCTGAGAACGCCCTGACGTTCATTACCTTCATTGGTGCGACGACAGCGTTCTTCGCGGCGACCATTGGCTGCGTCCAGAACGACATCAAGCGCGTGATCGCGTATTCGACCTGCTCGCAGCTCGGCTACATGTTCGCGGCGCTCGGTGTCGGGGCCTACAACGTCGCCGTATTCCATCTGTTCACGCATGCCTTCTTCAAGGCCCTGCTGTTCCTCAGCGCCGGTTCCGTGATCCACGCGGTCGGCGGCGAGCAGGACATGCGTCAGATGGGCGGCCTGCGGAAAGTTGCGCCGTTCACTTTCTGGGCGTTCCTGTTTGGCGGTTTGGCCCTGACAGGCTTCCCGCTGACGGCGGGCTACTTCTCCAAGGATGCCATCATCGAGGCGACCTTCGTCGGCCACAACCCGATGCATGTCTATGCCTTCTGGATGACCGTCATCGCCGCTGCGCTGACCGCGTTCTATACATGGCGTCAGGTGTTCATGACCTTCTTCGGCAAGCCGCGCGCGTCTGCCGAGGTGATGGCCCATGCCCATGAATCGCCGGCGGTCATGCTGATCCCGCTCGCCGTGCTGTCGCTCGGCGCGCTGTTCGGCGGCATCGTGTTCCACGGTGTCTTCATCGGCGATGCGTGGCAGTCGTTCTGGAAGCACGCCATCGATATCGAGACGGTGGAGCACATCCTGCACGCAATGCACACCGAGGTGCCGGCGTGGGCGAAGTGGCTGCCGACCGTGGCGATGGCTCTTGGTCTGGTCACGGCCTGGTACGCCTACATGAAGGCGCCGGAGTTCCCGAAGGCCTTCGCCGCGCGTCATCAGGGGCTCTACAAGTTCCTGCTGAACAAGTGGTACTTCGATGAGCTCTACGACTTCCTGTTCGTTCGTCCGACGCGCTGCCTCGGCAACTTCCTCTGGAAGCGGGGCGACGGCTGGCTGATCGACGGTTTCGGTCCGAACGGCATCTCCGCCCGGGTGGTTGATATCACCAATCGCGTGGTGCGCCTGCAGACCGGTTACATTTACCACTATGCCTTCGTCATGCTGATCGGCATCGCCGCTCTCGTGACCTGGTCGATGTTCCAAGGGGGGAACCCGTGATGAGCGAGTGGCCGCTTCTCTCGATCGTCACGTTCCTGCCGCTGGTCGGTGTCCTCTTCATCCTGCTCGTGCGGGGGAATGACGCGGCTGCGGTGGCGAACATCCGCCGTGTCGCTCTGGTGACGACGGTCTTCAATTTCCTCGTGTCGCTGCTGATCTGGATCGGCTTCGATCAGGCCGACCCGGGCTTCCAGTTCGTCGAGCAGGCGAGCTGGCTGGGCGGCACCATTACCTACAAAATGGGCGTGGACGGCATCTCGATGCTGTTCGTCATCCTGACCACTTTCCTGATGCCGTTCTGCATTCTGGCAAGCTGGGAAGCGATCCACACCCGCGTCAAAGAATACATGATCGCCTTCCTCGTGCTCGAGACGCTGATGATCGGCGTGTTCTCGGCACTGGATCTGGTGCTGTTCTATGTGTTCTTCGAAGGCGGCCTCATCCCGATGTACATCATCATCGGCGTGTGGGGCGGTCCGCGCCGTGTGTACGCGAGCTTCAAGTTCTTCCTCTATACGCTCGCGGGCTCGGTGCTGATGCTGCTGGCCATCATGGCCATGTACTGGAATGCCGGCACGACCGATATCGTGGCGATGCTGGACCATAACTTCCCGGTCTCGATGCAGCCTTGGTTGTGGCTAGCCTTCTTCGCGTCCTTCGCGGTGAAGATGCCGATGTGGCCGGTGCATACGTGGTTGCCGGATGCGCACGTCGAGGCGCCGACGGCAGGGTCCGTGATCCTCGCCGGTATCATGCTGAAGATGGGCGGTTACGGCTTCCTGCGGTTCTCGCTGCCGATGTTCCCGGTCGCGTCCGCCGATTTTGCCCCCTTCGTGTTCACGCTGTCCGTTGTCGCCATTATCTACACCTCTCTGGTGGCGCTCGTGCAGCAGGACATGAAGAAGCTGATCGCTTACTCGTCCGTGGCGCACATGGGCTACGTGACGATGGGCATCTTTGCAGCCAACCAGGCGGGCGTGCAGGGCAGCCTGTTCCAGATGATCTCGCACGGCTTCGTCTCGGGCGCACTCTTCCTTTGCGTCGGCGTGGTATACGATCGCCTGCACACCCGCGAGATCGCCGCGTATGGCGGTCTGGTGAACCGCATGCCGGGTTACGCGCTGGCGTTCATGGTGTTCACCATGGCGAATGTCGGCCTGCCGGGAACCTCGGGCTTCATCGGCGAGTTCCTGACCCTGCTTGGCGTGTTCCAGGTGAACAGCTGGGTGGCGTTGTTCGCGACCACCGGCGTGATCCTTTCGGCAGCCTACGCGCTGTGGCTCTACCGGCGCGTGGTGTTCGGCGCGCTCGATAAGGAGAGCCTGAAGGCCATGATGGATCTGTCGGGCCGCGAGAAGGTGCTGCTGGTGCCGCTGATCGCTCTGACGATCCTGTTCGGCGTGTGGCCGGCCCCGATCATGGACGTGACGGCGGCGTCGGTCAGCAACCTGCTCGGCAAGTATCAGGCTTCGCTGGCGCGGGCCGAGGCCGAGGGGCAGAGCGCGATGAACACGATGCTGCCCGACGGAATGAAGCTGATGTTCGCGCGCTGAGCGCGGACCGGGAAATGGCTTGGGGGCCGGCGGCTGCTGTCGCCGGCCGGGACTGACAAGACGGAACGATAAGAGGCCAAACGCCGATGGCGACGCTGCCCGATCTCTTGCCGGCTCTGCCGGAGATACTGCTGGCGCTGGGCGCTCTTGCGCTGCTGCTGGTGGGGCTTTTCGCCCGCGAGAACGCGACCGGTCTGGTCAATGCGCTCGCTGTGGTGCTGCTGCTCGCAGTCGGCGTGCTGATTGTGGCGTTCCCGCATGAAGGCGTGACGTTCTCCGGAGCGTTCATCTCCGATGCGTTCGGCCGCTACCTCAAGGTGCTGACGCTTCTGGGCTCGGCCGGTGCGATCCTGATGTCCGGCGCCTACAGCCGGGCTGAAAAGTTCGAGCGGTTCGAGTTTCCGGTGGTCGTGCTGATCTCGACGATCGGCATGCTGCTGCTGATTTCAGCCAACGACCTGCTGGCCGTTTATCTCGGCATCGAGCTGATGAGCCTTGCACTCTACATTCTCGCGGCCATCGATCGCGATAATGTCCGGTCAACGGAAGCTGGCATCAAGTATATCGTGCTGGGTTCGCTGTCTTCCGGCCTGATGCTCTACGGCATGTCGCTGGTCTATGGCTTCACTGGCCATACCAACTTCCACGAGATTGCCGAGATCGTCGGGCAGGGACACGGCACGCTGGGATTTGCGTTCGGTCTGGCCTTCGTTCTGGCGGGCTTCTGCTTCAAGGTCTCGGCGGTGCCGTTCCACATGTGGACGCCGGACGTTTATGAGGGTGCGCCGACGCCGGTGACGGTGCTGTTCGCCTCTGCGCCGAAGATTGCGGCCATGGCGGTGTTCGTGCGTGTGGTGATCGATGCCTTTGGCTCGGTGACCCACGACTGGCAGCAGATCGTTGTGTTCGTGTCGCTGGCCTCGATGCTCATCGGTTCGTTTGCCGCCATCGGCCAGAAGAACATCAAGCGGCTGATGGCCTATTCCTCGATCGGCCACATGGGCTTTGCGCTTGTCGGCCTCGCTGCGGGCACTGCGGAGGGCGTGCAGGGCGTGCTGGTCTATCTGGCGCTCTACCTGCCGATGACGCTCGGTGCGTTCGCGGTGATCATTGCCATGCGGCGTCGCGGTCTGGCGCTTGAGGAGGTCCGCGATCTGTCCGGTCTTTCCCGTACCAATCCGGTGGTGGCGTTCGTGATGGCGATGATCATGTTCTCCCTCGCCGGCATTCCGCCGCTCGCCGGCTTCTTCGCCAAGTTTTACGTCTTCGCCGCGGCAATCCACGCGGGTCTGTACTGGCTGTCGGTGATCGGCGTGCTGTCGTCGGTGGTGGGTGCATTCTATTACCTGCGCGTCGTCAAGGTGATGTATTTCGACGAGCCGGTCGAGGCATTCGAGCCCATGGCTGGCTCGCTGAAGTTCGTGCTTGGCGTCAGCGGCGCGGTTGTGCTGCTGTTCGTGGTGTTCGCGAGCCCGATCATCAACGCCGCGGGCGCCGCAGCCGCCAGCCTGTTCTGAGGCGGTAATGGGGGAAACCTCTGACGACCGCGTTCTGCCTGCGCCGGATGGCGCAGGCTTCGCGCTGGGGCCCGTCGCTGTTGCGGCGGGCTTTCGTGTTCATGGTTACGAGGCGGTCGGGTCCACCAATCCCGCCGCGATGGCGGCCGGGCGGCGCGGTGACAGCGGCGACCTGTGGGCTGTGACCACCCGCCAGACCTCCGGTCGCGGACGGCGGGGCCGGGCATGGACAGCGCCGGCGGGCAATCTCGCCGCGAGCCTGCTGAAGGTCATGCCGCAGCCGGCTCACGCGCTGGCGCCCCTCGGGTTTGTGGCCGGCCTGGCGGCGCACTGGGCGCTTTCGGCCGTTTGCCTCGGCAGGAGCGTGGCCGACGCGGTTGGTGGCGACGTGCTGTTGCCGGGACTGGAACTGAAGTGGCCAAACGACCTGCTGCTCGACGGCGGCAAGCTTGTCGGCATTCTGCTTGAAGCGGACAGGCTTGCCGACGGCATGACGGCGGTGGTTATCGGCATTGGCATCAACGTGGTTCACACACCGCAGGGCACGCCCTACAAGGCCGCCTCTTTGGCTGAGGCCGGCTACGCGGTCGACGCGGCTGCTATGTTCAGTGCGCTGTCCGATGCATGGGTGGCGGCGGAGCGCCTTTGGGACGAGGGCGCCGGGTTTTCGGCTATCCGGGCGGCCTGGTTGGCCCGGGCGCGCGGAGTGGGCGGGCGCGTGCGCGTTCAGCTCGGCGATGGCATCATTGAAGGCGTGTTTGAAACACTGGACGGCGGCGGCCATCTCGTCGTGCGGGGCGACGACGGCCGCGTGCAGACCGTGGCTGCGGGCGATGTCCATTTTGGGGTGGCGGCAACAGCAGGCTGATGAAAGCGGAAAAAACAAACGAACTGGTCTTCGTCGCACTGGGTGGTGTCGGCGAGATCGGCATGAACATGGGGCTTTATGGCTACGGCCCCTCGCGCCACCGCCGGTGGATCATGGTGGACTGCGGCGTTACCTTCGGGGGCGAAGGGGAGCCGGGTGTCGATCTTATCCTGCCCGATCCGCGCTTCATCGAGGCGGAGCGGGAGAACCTTCTGGGAATCGTGCTGACCCACGTCCATGAGGACCACTACGGTGCCCTTGTCGATCTGTGGAGCCGGCTGCGTGTGCCGGTCTACGCGACGCCGTTCGCGGCTGCGATGCTCGATGCGAAGCTCGACGGGGAACCCGACGCGCCGGATATCGAGATCGTCGAGGTCGAGCAGGGCGGGCGGTGGCAACTGGGACCGTTCGATCTGGAACTGGTTCCGGTATCGCATTCGATCCCCGAAGCGAACGCCGTGGTAGTGCGCACCGCTGCGGGCACGGTCGTTCACTCGGGTGACTGGAAGATCGATCACGAGCCCGGTGTCGGCCTACCGATCGATCTTGCCCGGCTTGGCGAGATCGGTGCCGAGGGCGTACGGGCGCTCGTGTGCGATTCGACCAACGCCATTCGCGAAGGGCGCTCGCCGTCCGAGGCCGATGTCGCCGTCGAGCTGGAGCGCATCATCGCCAATGCCCCGGCGCGCGTTGCCGTGACGACCTTTGCCTCCAACGCCGCGCGGTTGCGGGCGGTCATCTCGGCTGCGAACAAGGCCGACCGCGAAGTGGTGGTTCTGGGGCGCGCTATGAAGCGCGTGCTGGAGATCGCCGGCGAACTTGGTTATCTGGACGGCCTGCGGCCCGTGCTGGATGAAGAGGCCTATGGCTATCTGCCGCGTGAAAAGGTGGTGGCGCTGCTGACGGGCAGTCAGGGCGATCGCCGCGCGGCGCTGGCACGCATTGCCGGCGACGATCACCGGCTGGTGGCAC